>JBAXYW010000068.1:0-13135 GCA_041670605.1 Lentisphaeria bacterium | reverse complement strand
TCGCGGATTTTACGATTCAGGACGGGGTTGCTGAGCAGAGAATCGACCATGGTGACGGCATGTTGCTGGAAATCGTAGGCTCCGATATGGGTGCTGAGAATGCGTGCTTCCTGAGGATCGGCATAACCAAGATGCGATTGGCACCCACTCATCAGAGCAATGCACAGAGCCGCGAAAGTCAGGGGAATCAGATGCTGAATTTTCATAAGATATAGTTCTCCTTTATTGAAAGATTTTGAGAGGTTTGGATATTATGGCAAAGCCCGGAAATGAATTTTGAACTCGACGGCATCGGGGTAGGGTGAAACGCCCTGCAGATTAGCGATTTCCCCGCCATGTAGCACTTTCTGCTGCCAGGGGCGTTTGCCGGGATAGATTTCCATCCCGTTCTGGTCAAACCAGGAAAAGAGGTACTGGAAGGGATAATCTTTTTTTGTCAGGTTCTGAACCTTGACTTGGGCGATGATAAAAGCATCGGGATTTTGTCTGGTGATTGCGCCGAGCACCTGCAGTTGCCCTGCCATTCGCGTGTCATCATAGCGCACTTTGGCAGAAAGCTGTGGGTTGTCGCCAACAGCATTGATGCGGGTGGACATGCCGGTCGTATTCGGAGACTGACAGCCGGTATGAAGCAGCAGTATCGCTGCTCCGGAAAATAGGAAGGCAAGTTTTCTCATGGTATTTCCTTTTGTTGTATGATTTGGAAGCATGGACTTATTTTTGCAGGATGTTGCTCGTTGGGCCATAGATGATGGGGGGTTGTCCTTCCCGGGTGATGGTCAGGGTCTGCAGGGCTCCATCCCAGCGGAAATGACTGTTTTTATAGAATTCTGCGTTGCCATCGGCAAGTACGCGGCGGGCATAGTCATCGGTTGCTCCGGATCCCATGATGCGTTCCTGCAGCGTCAGGAAGGCCTCACGGTTCTGCCAGCGAGTATATCCTTCAGGGGACAATTCCAGCATGATATCAAATTTACCGCCTTCCTGGAAAAGCGCCTGCAGTTCATAAGGCAGGAAGAACGGATAGGAGACCCTCAGATTATGTAGGCCAGCCGGAATTTTCAGATTAATCGGAGCGGACACCGTGCCGATGGCGATGCCATCGATTTCCAAAAAGGCGCCAGGAACATTGCAGGAAAAAGCAATGTTTACGGGTTGAACTGTGCCTTCAGGAATGGCTTGCCGGGCGGCAATTTTTTCCATCAGCCATTCTGCACCTTGTTGGGTGCAGTCTTCGAGCAGATTGTGGAAGGTGTCTTCCAGATTGTTGGCCAGCATTTGAGCGTTCTGTAGGGGGCTTTCGAGGAGGACGTCCTGGCTGGCAAAGGCGGCTGCGTTACTTGCGGTGGCGATGGTCAGTGTCATACCCATTGTCAAGCGGGTAAAGGAGGTTTTCGGCTGCAGCCCGGTTACTTTTCGGGTAACCCGGCGCAGGGCAGCGGTAATATAGTAGTCTGCGCCAAGCATGCCGGTTAACCCTGTGGCAGAAGCCGCAGGCATGACTTCGCCATTCGGGGTGGTATTTTGGGTTACTCCGATGGCGTTGGCGGGGTTGATGACGGCCAGTCCCAAGTTGCTTAGTGCACCGGTCAGCAGATCGCTCGCTGCCGTCAGATACTGTTGATATTCCTTTTGAACAGAGTGGTTCTGCACGATCAGAGCCACTTTGAGTTGGGGAGTTGCTGGCGGCGCGGGCACATTTTTTACTTCAACGGTAATGGTCTGTGTGCCGGCGCCCTGTAGCGGCGTCGGGATCACAGTGATGTTCGGAGTTGCCGGCAAGGCGGGATTGGCAGCGGATTTGATTGCTGGGGTTACCGTGATTTGGGTGCCCTCCGTCTGTGCCATGAGCGTTGTCACAGCAAGAAACAGGGACAGCAGGGCAATGAAACGACTTGACATACAGGAGCCTCCTTTATAGTGAATGGTGAAAAAAACGTAGTTGCAGTAGTGAGCCCAAAGAATCTCCAGCAGGTCGGGGCTTTACACGAGTACTGCTTTATGGGGGGGTAACTTTGATCTTACTTCCAGCCGGGTGCAGGGAGCAAGGCCGAGGAGAAAGTTAATCGTCCAGGCACTGCCATGCAGTGTGCAATACTTGTTCTTCCTTTGGCCACATTGATGTGCATTGTTTGTTGGATGTTTTGATATTGCAAGGTGATTTGCTGTGTCCCCTCAGGGAGAGAAAATCTAGCCACTTGGGTGAAGTTTGGCAGCAGCAGCCAGCTGCGCAGATCGGGTTCTTCCACGATATGCATGAAAATCTGTTGCAGATGCAAAAGCATGATGGCCGCATCTCGTTGTCCGGGATCGGAGATGTTTCTAGCGCTTTTCAGCATGGCGTAATTGCCGGCGGCTCGCGTGATCGCCCGCAACGCCATCCGGGTTGTGATTTCCGGCATTTTGTCAGACAAGGCTTTTACCGCAAGGTTGCGCAAGTCTGCAGCCAATTCTGTCTGTACGCTACCGCCTGGAAAAGTGATTTTTGCCGGAGAGCTCTGCGAGTTGACAGGCAGATAATACGGCAGAGCCAGATTGATCAGCAGTAGCCCATATCCGGTTGGAATGGGAATTGGCGGCAATTTGAAGCTGTGCATGGCAGGGATGTAGCCTTCTTCAAAAAATAGTACGACGTCGCCATGGCCGGGGGGGATTTCTGTAGGCCGGGGCGAGAGATTGTATTTCTGCAATTCTTTGGTTTTGTTTAGCAGGCCTCCTATGCGAGCGACATCGTTCTGGAAGGTTTGATTGGCTGGTTGCAGGCGCAAAGCGGATTCATAGGCCAAAAAGGCATCTCCGAATTTACCTTGGTTTTCAAAGAAGACAGCGCAGAAGTAGTATGCGTAGGCATTTTCAAGGGAACTCAGTTTTCGAGCCAATTGCATGTTTTCAGCGGTATTTCGTTGGAATGCTGGATTGTCTTGAATGAGCTGCCAAGATGTTCCGGCGTCTTGATTGGTACTGTTTTGCAGGGTCTGTTCGGCCTTTTGGATGGTGTTGGCATATTCGTCGCGGATACGCTGTTGGATTGCGGTGAGGTTATTGATCAAGGGGGGGAGGTTTTCAGGCTGGTCGATCATGCTGTTGAAAATCTGCAACTGGTACAGCATGATCTTTTCGAAGTACTTGATTCGGTAGGGCAGAGATTGATCATTGATCAGGATGGCGCCGGCTTGATTCAGCAAGTCGGAAAAGGCCAGCATCGGTTTATTTTCTTCCTGCTTGCGATTGTATTCATGTGCTCTCAGAAAATCACTTGAGCTCAATTGCGTATTGCCGAGCAGCTGCTGTAAACGGGAGCGTTCCAGCAGGAAAAGCAGGCCATCCTTGCTTTCTAGGTCGATGGAGTTTGCTAAAAAACTTTGATCCGGCGTACGTCCATAGGCCAAGTCTTTTTTTAACTTGCTAATTTTTTCAGGATGCGAGACGCATCCGTTGAAGCAAAAAAACAACGCTGGCAAAAGCAATGTTAGAGGGAAGCTGAAACTGTGCATTCTTGTTTGCAATTAGAAGCCGAAGTTCAGGATAACCATAAACGGGAGAGGCGATTGTCGGATCAGGTTGCACAAGCCCAGCTGCATGCCATAAAAATTCTGAGCAGTGTTAAAGAGTCCAATTTGAACTCCGGACATAGATTCGACCTGATTATAGAGTCCGATCTGTAATCCGGTTGTATTGCCTTGATTGATATTGACCAGAGCGATTTGCAGGCCGGTTGTCTCTGCAGCGCCATTATAGTTGGCAATGCCAGCAATTTGTAGCCCGTAGAGGTCTCCACAGACTCTGTTTGCGATACCGGAAATTTGAATTCCTCGGAGATCCTGGTTGACTTGATTCCAAAGCCCGGCGATTTCCAGTCCGGTGACTTGTCCCAGAGAAAGATTGACCAAGGAGCCTAGATCGAGAATGGCAACGTTGTTGTGACGTCCGGCCAGCAGATTGAGGCGCAGGCCGACCACATCCCAGTTTTCAGCTGGCACCTGTATCGGCGGAATAATGCCAATGGCGAGCGGCAACAACCCTTGGGAAGGGACTGGCTCAGGCCAGGGATTGGCCAAGCCTTCCCTGGCGGCTGCTGTCCGTTGTGCGGGCTGCTGAATTGTGACATGTTGGTGAATCGCATCCTCCTGCGCAGGCAAAATTGCAGCGACTGTAATGATGAAAAAAATGGTACAACTGAATTGTTTACAGAACATGGCGGGGTACCTCCATTAAAAAAAATAAAGGAACAAAAAGGTTATTGCAGCAGGCTGTAGGTAAGGATATTGACTCCGAGGGCGAGGGCATCCTTGGCTTGGATTCCTTTACAGTAAGGGCATTCTGCCAATTCCCAGCCGCAGGCCAGGCCGTATGGTGAGAAGATGACGGCCAAGTGTCCTTCCAGGCGGATGCCATAGAGTTCGGGAGTGATACGCCCATTGGTTTTTAGTTCTTCGGCTAGAGCGGGGCGCGGTTGAACGTCCTGAATATGGTTTGGGAAAGCAAAGATAGGATGGTTATTCTGGATTCGTTCGAGTGAAGTTCCCGGAAAAATCTGCGCCATTTCCTGTTGGAAACTTTGTGCGAATCCCTTCCGTCCGCAACAGCTTTCAGCAAAGAGAACACCGCCACGCAACAGGTAGCTGCGTAAATTGCTGCGTTCGCGTTCGGTCAGTACGAAGTTCTGATGTCCGGTCATATACACAAAAGGCATGTCGAAGAGTCGGCTGGAGTCCAGGTCGACTTCTTCGCGTTCGAAGCGTACCGGGGTTTTTGTCTGTTCATGGAAGCTGTTGAGTAGCATGGATAAACCGGCTTCCCTGCATTTCCACAAGCCATTGTATTTTGCTTGGGCGATCAGAAATTTGCCAGTTTTACTTTTTTCCGCATCGACGAAATCCAGAGCTTGGCTGAGTGGGAGTGCAGCGGAGCGTTCGGCGGTGATGTATGCCAGCAGGTTTGCTCCGAGTTGTTTAGCCGTTTCGATTTCATAACCCAGGCAATGGTGTTGGTCTGTATCCGGCAGATTGTCCCAGCCACAACTGACATCCCAGCGGAAGAAAAAGACTGCAGTCCGGCATCCGATATCGATGCCGATGATTGCGGGATCGCCATTTTGGGCGCCGGCTTTCAAAGCATAGGGACGATAACGGATGTTTTTGATGTCAAAAAAGGAATGGAAAACAGGATGATCTGTTTCCAGAAAATAAGGTGGTCTTTCGGGGATTAATTCCCGAATCTCTTGGATGGCGGATCGTGCAAATGCCGCCCTGCCGCAACAGGCATCTAGAATCAGGGTTCCTCCCCCCAGCAGATAGGTGCGCAGGCGTTGACGTACTTCCGGAGAAAATTGGAAGGCGTCATGTCCGGTACGATAGAGTACAGGGATGGTTTTGGGGTCACTGGGAATCTGCTGTTCAGGGATATTGATTTCGCTGAAATGGACATTCAGGTTTTTGGCCATCCATTTCAGCAGATTCTTTGTGTCGCCGGGATTGGTGGCCCAATCACTCTGTTTTTGCGTTGCCATTTTGGCGATCAATACCGGCGGACGGGGAGGGTTCTTTTTTTCTGTACGTCGCAAGGGAACGACCGGCAGCGGTAATGGCGGCAAGCCTTCCGCTGAGGAATGTTGAGCGGGAGGAGTGGCGGGCGGCAGGGGAATACAAGTATAAGACGTTTCCTCCTTGGCGACATCACTGTCCAAGCCGAGACCACGCAATAAGGCATCCTGCCCAAAGGCGTCAAGAGAAATCAGCAAAGAAGCGAAAAACAAGACCAAGAGTTTGATTCCGTTCAGCATGAGAGGCCTCCTTTTTGGATATAGGTTTACTATAGCGTATTTTAAGCAATAGTAAAATATCGCCCGCATCTTTTCGCGGAATTTTAAGGTGTATGGTGCGTGAATGATAATCAAAATCAGCCCATTTTTGACAATCTCCGGCTCCGTATTCGAAGAAAAAAATCAGCGGATTTTTCTCTATAAAAGCCGGATTAAGACACACAGTAATAGGCTGTTTTTCATGGTATCCCTTGGATGACAAATTTGGCGCCAATTTGACTTGTCATTGACAGCGGGAACGTACGCAGGATATGAACTCTCACCATCCTCACTAAGACTAACACATAACAAGCTCCGTCAAGGATGTAGACGGGATATGGAGTGCCGTCGTCTTCGCCGGCATCCGGTGTTGTGGTGCGGTTTTGTATCAAAAAAACGGAAAGGTAAAAGTAATTTGCGTGACTACTTTTGTATTTATATAAGGTTTGTTGAAATGCCATCTACAGGGTATTGTTTGTTTATACTCCTTTACCCAGGGCGTTGCCCTGGGCTATATTGAGGCTGCTCCGTTGGGGCTTGTTTTGTAGTGCAGATATGCGAAAAACGGGGAGGGGCAGCGGGTTGTCGCCTGCTTTTGTAAGTTGTAAATGGTGTGTGGTGTATTTGTCGTTCTGCGGGCGGTCGCTTGCGACCGCCGTGAATTACATTGTTTTTATGAGGCGATTATAAAAAGACAGCTTTGATATGTCGGTCGAAGATATTGCCAGCCACATTTTCGGCGATGACCGGTTCGAATTCTTCCAGTGCGTCGAGGTATCGATCTCCCAATTCTGCAGCGATACGGAAAGCGACATGTAGCATTTGCCGGAAGTGGAGGTTGTAGGCTGGATTGTTCTGGTCATGCCGCAAAGCCGCACAGAATTGTTCCGCATCCCATTTTGCTACCACGCTGGGTTTGGGCAATTTTTTCGGGTTGATATCAATGACCGTCGCATAGGGTTTGCAGAGTTCATCGAAACGCAGAAAGGCTTTGGCATAAATTTCCTGGGCGAGCTTTAAGCCTTCGCCGCCGGCGGCAGCCAGGCCGATCAATTCTTCCAGCCAAGTCGTCCCAGCGGTTTTTAGATGCAACCCTGCGTTGAAACGCAGCAGAGCCTCATGAATGATTGGATACAGGGAGAATTTATCACTGCCGGAATGGATGCTGAGTTTCAAATTCTTTGGCAGGCCGAATTTTTCAATGGCGAAGCGGATGACAGCTAAATCTTCGTTGAATTCTTTTTTGAATTGCGCCAGATCGCCGACATAATCGACGCCCTTATTGAAACGCCCGGTGAATTTCGGGGCAATGGTCTGCGCCGGAATACCCTCGTCTGCAATGGCGGCCAGAATAAACAGCATATCCACTGGGGTCTGCGGAAGATCTGTCTCATCCATGGAGACTTCAGCAATGAAATTACCGGTGCCTTTTTTCGCCTCAATATGACGATACAGTTTGCCGGCTTCCTGTACCGCGAGCAGGTACTTGCCAGCGATCGCTTTGGCTGCTGCAGAATCTACAGTGATTGGCGTTTTGATGCCAGGAATGCAGATTTTGTCTCCGATCAAGTCGGCGTGTTTTTTCAGAAAGGCGCGGATGCTTGCTGCACTGGCGGGTTTGCCGCTGAAGTCTGCGACATCCAGGGTGAAGAAGTCGCTGGCTTCGAGGAAGAGGTCGACATTTTTGAGGCTGATATGATCCGCATCGACATGGTATTCACCATTGTAGCTGAAGGCATTGATGGCTTGCTGTACGGCCTCCCGGACATCTCCGGGGCAGGTGCCGATAATCGAGTGTTCCCGGAAAGATTTATTCCAAACGGGTGCGATGGCGATTCCCATGCTGCGTGCTTTAATGATAGTCGTCAGTTGGGCTTTGGCTTGATGTCCGAAACGATCACCGGTTCCAATGCTGTACTTTGCTAGTTCCATTGTTCAAAAACTCCTTTTGTTTATGTTGTTTGGACTGCGTTTGATAAAAGCAGATGAAAAGCAGTATGTTCAGCTTACCTGTACTTGGCCATCCTGGAGCCGGATGGTCAGATCCGTCTGGGTGGCTAATTCTAAATCATGGGTGACCATGACAATGGTACGTTGCTGATTTTCGCGCAGAGAATTCAGAATCCGAATAATTTCCTTGGCGGCAGTGGCATCCAGGTTTCCGGTTGGTTCATCGGCCAGGATGATCTTGGGGTCATTGATCAGGGCTCGGGCGATGGCGACGCGTTGTTGTTCGCCTCCGGAGAGTTCGCGTGGGCGGTGTTCCAAACGGTCAGCAAGTCCAAAACGATGCAGCAGTTCCTTGGCTTTCTGATACTCCGCTTCCCGATTTCGGCCAAAATGTAAGGCTGGAAGAACGGCATTCTCGAGCGCGGTAAGCTCGGGAAAAAGGTGGTAGGACTGGAAGATGAAACCGATTTTTTCACGTCTCAACAGGCTCAGGCGTCGGCTGGACAAGCCGGCGAGATCCTGACCCTGCAGCAGGATTCGCCCGGAGCTGGGTTTGTCCAGGCCTCCGAGCAGATGCAGCAGTGTGGTTTTTCCGGAACCCGAGGGGCCGACCAAAGAGACCCAGAGACCTTTTGGAATGCTGAAATTCAAGCCATTGAGAACTTGGATCGAACTGCCAGCCAAGCGGAAATGCTTTTTCAAGTCCACCAGTTTAAAGAGTGTATCCTGGTTTTCCATCATATTAATTATCCTCCTGCAGTGCTTTGGCCGGCTGCAAAGCGGCGGCATAGATGGCTGGAACAAGTGCGGCCAGAATGCAGATGCCCAAAGAGAGGGATACGATCAGGAGCAGGTCGGTGGGAGTCGTCAGTGCTGGAATTTTCATCAGGTGGTATAATTCCGCTGGGAAAATTTCATGTCCCATAATCATACTGAGCAGCTGTGCAATGCGGTCCCGGCAGGCCATGATGCCGAGGCCGAGCGCGACGCCGAAGCCGGTTCCCAGCACGCCAATGATTCCTCCTTGTAGTAGAAAAATCCGGGCGATTGCAAAACCTGACATACCGACGGCTTTCAAAACGCCGATTTCGCGGGTTTTCTGGACGACGACGGTAATCAAAGTTGTTGCGATACAGAAGGAAGCGACCAGGACGATGAAGGTCATCAGGAAGGTCATCAGGTTTTTTTCCACCTGCAGTGTGCCGAAGAGGAGTTTGTTTTTTTCCTGCCAAGTGATGAAATTACAGAGCGGGAATTCGCGTTTTAGTTTCTGAGTTAATTCGTTCATCTGCATTGGGTTAGGGACAGCAATCTGGATGGATGTTGCGCTGCCCCAGTCCAAGCCCATTAATTCCGCCGCCTGATCCAAATGCATGATCAGTACGTTATCGTCATAATCTGCAACGCCCATGGAGTAGAAGCCTGCCACATGGACTTCTTCGGGAAGATACAGCTCATCGGTCGGTTTGATTTCCACTCCGCCATTTTCTTTCCAGACAATATTTCGGGTCAGTCGAGCTGGGGAATGGATCAGGAATTCATCTCCTTCCTGTAATCCGGTCATCATCGCCAGGCGGGCGCCGATGATTACTTCCCCTTCCTTTAGAATATGCCCAGGGTGAAAATAATTCCGCTGAATGGAAGTGACTTCCTTTTCCAGATCCGGAATAATACCTCGGATGACTTTCGGCAGGATCTGTTTACGGACCTGGATCAGGGCATTGCCTTCAATGACCGGGGTGCTTTTCAGACCATACTTTTCCAGTTGATGGACGATTTCCAGTGGTTTGTTGAAGCTTTCCGAGAGGATGGGGTAGGCCGTCAGGTGAGCCTGCATGCTCATGATTCCCTCGCGGATATCGCGGTCAAAGCCCGCCATCACCGAGCTGACTATCAGCAGGATGGCGACACCCAGAGTCGGTCCCAGGACGGAAAGCAGGGTGATGATGGAAACGAAGGTACGCTTCGGCTTCAAGTAGCGAAAGGCTAGAAAAATTTCAGCCGGAAGTTTCATGGATTTCTTTCGGGGAAAGGGGATTTTCAATCAGAAGAGTTTATGGATTTCTGTGAGGGCTTCGTCCGTTAGTTTATATCCACCATCGGAGCCGACTTTGCCATTGATGATCATGCCGCCATAGCCGCCGAATTGTTCTGCTTCTGGGCTGGGCAGGTAACTGCCGGAGCCGCCGGAGAGCTGAACCACAAAGGTCTGTCGAGCTGCCGAACGCGCTTTGATGATCTGCCCGAAGAGCAGATATAATTCAAAAGGACAGTTGATGATGACGGAATCACCGATGCGGACAGTCTGCATATCAAATTCAAAATTTGGCTTGGTATCTTGCATCTCATAGCGTTTAATCACCGCTTTTTCATTCTGGATCAACACAAAATGATGCAGCTTGCTGTCATAAGGGCCATGCAAATTGGGGATGGCTTCATTCTGATGCGTTTTCTTGCAGAAATCCAGGAAAGCTTCATATTCCGGCATTTTTTTCTGCAATTCGATAAGTTTTTCTTTTGCATTGCGGTAAGCCTGATAGCTTGCCCTGCGATACGGCAGAGCGACTCGTTTGCAGGTATGCTTTAATTCCGCAGCGAAATTGATTTTTTCGTTCGTTTGTGGATATGCGTAGCGTACGGCTTCGGTCAGGCGTTTTGCCAATTCGGTGACTCCATCGGCATGCCAGAAGTCCGGCTCGCAGCGGTAATAGCGGGTCAGATCCCGGGGAGACTGGCAGCCCGCGGCGCTGATTTGACACAGAGTATGAAAATCCGTTCCGAAGTCATTCTTGAGGTTTTCCCGGGTGGCTCCCATATAATCGGAGGAGATCAGGTAGGTTGATTCCATGACTTGGGAGGGACAGGCGACATTCAGAATCATTCCGGTGGCTTTGCCTTTTGCATTGAAAGTGAACAGCATTTCGACGCCGGAATCTTCGCCGGCTTCCATGCCGACAAAATCCGGGCGGGTTGTATCGCCATACATTTCAGCGGTTCCATCAGCATAAACTGCCCGCCGGCAATGACCAATTCGGGCATTGCCAAAAGCGGGAGCAATGCCGCTGATAGAGCGGCTTTGCCAGGCGGTTTCGACTGCCGACAGGATTTGTTTTTTGAGAAAGACCAGATAATCGGCGGGTTGCAAGGCATCTTCATCGAGTGGTAACCAGTCCCGGAAAAGGCCGCCAGACTGGGTATATGGAGCACTGTGGGTATGAATTGCGTTCAGAAAAATATTTTCTTGGCGTATCGCCGGGATTTTCTGTTGAATCATGGCTCGCACTTCGCTCTGCAATTCTTCCGGAAAACCCACCACATCGAGTGAAATCATGACGGCTTGCTGCTTGCCTTTTTCCAGCACGAGGGCGACTGTTTTAATACGGGAATGAATGCCAGTGGCCAGTCGCTGATAATATTGTCCGGAAAGCTCCACTTTCGGGTTGTCCGGTGTAATATCCTTTTCACCCCAACCAATCAGTAATGTATCCTGCATGTTTTTAATTCCTTTTTTATCTGGTTCTTAATTTTCAAGTGCAAGCCATTGTTTTTTGCTGGCAGATTCTTTGACCTTATCGAGCAGATATTGGATATAGATGCCTTGTTCCAGGGATGGCCCTGTTGCAACACCGGTATGGATGGAATTTAGGAAGGTGTAAAGGCAGTGCATATGTCCGCGCAACCATCCGATGGAGGCTTTCGGAGTCGGGAAGCCGGCAGGTTTATCATAACGCTGGCCGCAGTCTATGGCCGTCCAGCCGCGTATTCCGCCGAGTGGTTTGGCAGAAGCAGCGGTATCATAATAATACAGTCGATGAAGTTCCATCGGCAGTAATTTAACGGCTCCTTTGCTGCCATAAATCTCAAAACTGACCTCATCTTCTACCCCGGTGGCGATTTTGGAAGCTGTCACTTGCCCCAAAGCGCCATTTTTCAGACGAAGCGTGACCTGCATCGTGTCTTCGGCATCGACTTGCAGCATCTTTGCTGGATCCTGTGCAGAAGGCCGTTCAGGATAGGCAATGCGAGTCGCTGCACTGAGCTCCTGGAAATTGCCCAGTAGATAATGCATCAGGTCGAGAATATGGCTGCCCAAGTCCGCCACCACCCCGCCGCCAGCTGCACCGGACAACTTCCATTTTAAAGGGGCTTTGGGATCCGCACTGCCGGAATGTAGATATGAAGCCCGGAATTCAAGGATTTCGCCAAGGCGGCCTTCTGCCAGGAGTTGTTTCGCCCGCATAGTCACCGGGAAAAAGCGGTTTTGCAGGGTCATCTGGGAGATGCCACGATAGTTTTTCAGGGCTTCCTTGATCTGCAGCGCTTCGGCATAGGTGGCGGTTAGAGGTTTATCACAGTAAATGTGTTTCTGATGTTGGATCGCGGAGAGCAATTCTTCGCAATGTAAATTATTCGGTGTACAGATATCGACAATGTCGATGTCCGGATTTTCAGTGATTTCCCGAAAGTCCGTGACCGGTTCAGCGCTACCGAGCAATTCCGCCGCCTGCTGGGCTGTTTCGGGCTTAGATGTGCAGACTTTGCTTATGCGTGAGCGGAAATCCTGTTGTTCGTAAAACAGGGGGATGTTCAGGTGTCCGTAAGCATGAACTTTACCGATGAAACCAAATCCTAGCATGCCGACTTTATAGGTTTTCATACGTCCTTTCCTTTTCTGTGCCAGGCGCAATTCTTTAGGAAGCAAAACAGCATTTTTTCTGATCACGACCGGATATCTTGGCTAATTAAGAATATAATGCCCGGGAAAGATTTTAACCCGTGAAAAAAATAATCTTCGAGAAAAATCAACGCTTTTTCGTTTCCTGTTTCGATCAGGTTTGCAATAGAGGCATTAACGATTATTTTAGCGCCTTGTTTAGTTGTAGATGACGGAATGATTTCATGAAAAACTGTCTGGAGAACGTATGATGCCCGAGATGAAACTAGTGCATTTTGTGGAATGGAAGAAAATTGCGGATCAGGACATTGATAAGGTGCTTTCACAACTTGTTCAATGGGGGGTACAGGCTCTGGTAGCGCATCCCTGTTGGGGATTGCGGGAACAGGAACTGCCAGGCTATCTGGCACGTGTTAACAGTAAAATCAGCGCAGCCGGACTCAGTCTTGCTGCCTGTCATGCGTTTTGGGGGGCGGGCTATGATTTAGGCAACCTGCGGGAAGAGCAAAAAGAGCAAGTTTTGCAGCAGCATTGTGATTTTCTGTTGTTTTTAGGAGGTATGGGGGTGCGAACCTATACTCTGCATTCGGGTTTCAGCAAAGGAATGCAAATTTCGGAGTCGGTCTGGAAGAATTTGGCCAGCAATGTGCAGGCGCTTTTACCGGCGGCGGCGGATGCCGGAATCATCTTGGCATTGGAAAATGGACAGG
>JBAXYW010000067.1:0-13443 GCA_041670605.1 Lentisphaeria bacterium | reverse complement strand
GCATGTTCAGCAATGCGCGGTCGCAGTAGAAAGATATAAAACAACACCTGCAATGCGATGGCAAGCAAAGCAGCCAGCAGGATGTATTGATGTATGGGAAGCAGTTTTTTCATGACGAACACGGACACACGGACACACGGACACAGGGACGAACTTAGGGAGGCGCCAATTCTAAAAGCCGGCCAAAAGTCACGCGCCGAAGGCTGATAACCATGCTTAACCCCAGACTTCAGCCTGGGGAGAGGGACCCCATAAAGGCCGGGTGCATCGGCGAGACACTACAGAGAAAACAAGACAGTACGTCTGACGTCTGCTGGCGGTCGCTTGCGATCGCCGGGGACGGGAGCGGGAGCGGATCCGGAGCTGGAAGCTCCGGCTACATTCCGGGGAGAATCAGGGAACGGGGAAGCGGGCTAAAGCTCGCTTTTGACGCAGCCTATGCTACGAGGCACTTACAATTCATCCAATGGCATTTTAAAGACAAAGGCTCTGAATTGTGCATTCGGCAAGCGTTTGAAGAGTTGTTGCCAGGGTAGAAAAAGGTCTTCGCGTTCGACTCGATCACGTTCTGGCAGGATATCGACGCCTGTGAAGCCGCCTTTTTCCTGAAGATTCCGAGCGATTTTGCGCACCTGCTCATAAGGTTGAGTCGGGACAAAAGGCGTATATCCCGCGCTGATGAAGTAGCGGCAAGGAGGTAGATCCCGAGGCAGTAAGCGCTGGGGGAATTCGTCCGCAAGACTGGCCGTAACGTTTTTTGTCGCGGGCATCGCCGTCTTGCTGAACAACGCAGCACTGGTCGCTGACGAGGGTGCCGAATGTTCGGCGACGCTTTCATGGGTGGGAAAGAAACTTGTTTCATCACCGAGGAAAACAAACCAGTCCTTGTCGCCGCAAGCTTCAGAGAGCGCCTGAATGGCTTTCTGAAGGCGTGCCATTTTGTTGCCAGCAGTCAGCAAGGGAAGAAGTTGCTCTTGTTGATAGATCAGTTGTTTTTGCAATGATTCCAGTTCATCGGTCAGGGATCCGGTGACCGCCAACTCCTTGGTATGCTGTTTCATACTTCGAAGTTCTCGTCCAATCTGCAAAAATTGTTGCCATTGAAGGACGGAAAAAGACAACATGAAGAGGCCAAGTGCGGCAATCAGCAAAGGGAAACGCTGCCGGCGTTTTTTCTCCAGGCGCAAGGGTTCCGGCAACAACTCAATGTTGACTGTTGCACATCCGGCGGCCTGTAGACCCAATCCATAGGCAGTGACAAATTCAGGCTGAACAGCATCATTCCACTGCGGGCCGAAAATCCGCACAGGGACTTCGAGTTTATTTTGCAGCCATTCCTGCAAGCCACCAATGCGGCTGGCGCCACCGCACAAAAATACGGTGTCAATTGGTGTTTCGGCAAGAGCCTCTTTTTCCGTTGAACGCCAATGTTCCACGGCCTGCTGGATTTCGTCCTCCAGTTGGCGGGCAGCCAGGAACATGGGGGAGCGTTCCCTTTCCTCCAGCAGATTGATAAAGCGCAAGCGTGCAAGCCCCTCGCTGTCCAAATGCTGATATTCGCGATTCTCCAACGCCTTATTGAAACGCTCTGCGGCAAAAGACAGGGTGCCGACATAAAGAGGCTGGGAGGCCGCGCAAATCACCACGTTGGAGGAACTCTGTCCCAAGTCCAGCAGCAATATCGGCTTTGTGCTCGCGGCTTTTTCCTTTTCCAGAGCGATGAAGGCATTGAGCAGAGCTAATCCGTTCAAAGCCGTTGATGCGGGATTCCCTTGGGCGAGTTCCCGAAAGGAACGCAAGCGTTCACTGGCAGCGGCTTCATTGCAGATACCAATTAAAACCGGGCTTTTCCGTCCGAAGGAAGCAGAAAAAACCTGATAGGAAGAGAGGAAGCGTTCCTCCGAAACCCCCGCCAGCTGATGCGTCTCAAAACGAACCATCTTCGCAATAGCACGGGTACTCCCACCGGGAAAATCTGCCAGCATGGTGGATCCGGAATACTGTGGAATGCCCAAACAAGCAGGCACTTCCTGCCACCCTTTTTCCTTGAGCCAGCAGCCGATTTCCTGGTAAAGCTCCTGTTCATTCAGGATGCCTTCTGCTTCATTGCCGGCTGCCTGACAGGAAAGAAGATGCAGCTGTTTTCCGGAACGTTCAAAGAGAACGGCTTTTGTCCCGGAACTGCCAATATCCACACCTGAAAATTGTTTTTTTATAAAAAACATTGTTTAATTTCGGCATTGCCTGAAAAAAAATCGCGTGAAGAACCTTTGTCATGGCTGTTATCAGAGTCCCAGACTTGGGTCATTGCTCGGCCACGAATGCGGTATATTAATGCCGATTTGCTCTGCTGGCAGCTGCAGGGCAGGGAAAGAAGATGCCTGCGGGGCAAAAATGAGTTGTCCCTGATAGGCGTTCCGCAATACCTCCGGCAACAGGTTTCCCCCATCATCCGAAAGGATCTGCCAATACGCAGGGCTATGGAGCGAAGGGGTTGCAAGAACCCAGAGTTGTCCACTGACAGGAACACATAAAAATGGCGCCAGATTCCCCTTTTCATCCCGCTGCAGTGCACCAACACACTGGATGCGCCTGCTTAAGGCCCTGGCGAGCAATTCACGATTCCATTGCAACCGTGCCACTACTCCTTGCAGATCGGGGTAGAAACGCCCGGCTTCCCGAATGCTTGCCATTGCCGCCAGCATCTGGGGGTGTTTCGGATTCATCCAGGGGACATTAGTGTCAATTTTGTTGATCACGGTGACCCATTCCAAGCTTTCCGGAATGGCGTCCGCATAATTATCAGCCAGAAAATTCAGCAGACGTTTCTGCAACCAAGTACGCGGGATCAGTTCCATCTCCAACGCTGGATCCTTCAACTTCTGCAAGGCCTCCAGAAGATAGCAGTCCAGTTCTGTTTGATGTTGAGCATCCATGATGAAATTCATCAGGAATTTACCCTGGCTGCTCAGGCAGTCCTGGGGTTTACGGCCAATTTTCACATCGTATTCCCGGCTGTTCAGGCCATCTGGGAACACTTTGCTGGTATGGGTTTCAACAGGTTCTTCATCCGCGGCTTCGACATGATACATATTGCCCCAATACAGGGTATACGTATTCCCCTTATTATCAGCTACTTCGCGACTACTAGGCAGGGAAGGGACATAGAGAGGGCTCCAGTCCACCGCATCCTTCTTGCGAATTTCGATGACATACACCTGAAACATGCGTTCCTGTTCCAGAGCTAACATCCGAATTTTGCGTAAAACCTGCTGACGCTTGTCCAAATATTCCTGACATTTACGCAGATCAGCCTCCCAGACAGAACCCAGCGCGCTACCGCCTTCCGCTAGAAACGAACGCAAATCATTTTCTTGCTGGGGAAGACAAGGGAAGGTGCGCATGCTGAAATTCTGCAACGCCAAAGCCCGACTTTGTTGCTCTAGATTTCCAAGGACAGAAAGATATTCCAACGGCATTTTACCTTGATGAAATTCCTGTAGTTGTTCGAGGCGTTTGCGATAAAGCTGCAAATTCGGCAGAGCGGCAAATATTTCCCGGGTCAATTGAGCGAACTGCTGTTGTTTTTCCTGTCTGCGCGAATCTTGCTCAGCCATCTGCTGTTGACGCAATTGCAAATCTCCTTGCCAATCCTCCAATTGAGTCATACATTGCTGATAATCCGCTTTAAAAATGTCTTCTGCTCTGGGGAGATGAGGCAATACGGATTGAAAAAGCAGACGCAACTCCTGTATTTTCTGCTGTTCCAGATCGAAATCCGGATCGTTTGCATTCTGAACAGCACCGCGCGCGACCCGGAACTGATTACAAACCCGCTGCAAAACCGCATTACTTTCCCGACGTTGTCCGGTTTTCCAAGCCAGCCAAGCCATTTTCCAGTTGGATATCGCTGCTTTTTCCGTTTCCGTCAAAATCAGCTTCTCCGCTTCGGCCAGAAAGGCCAGCACGTCATCCTCACTACGTTGATATCCCTGCCGCTGAATTTCCTCCAAATCCGCAAGATATTGATGCGCCAAACGGGTGCGTTCCCCTCGTTCACTCAAAGCAGACGCCAGTTTACTGGAGATATTCTGAATTTCGACTGCCTGAAAAAAACGGGGTTTATAGTGTTGTAAATTTTCCAATTTTTGCTGCATTTCTGAGAACTTGGCATTCCGGTAATCCAGTTCCAATTCCTCCTGGATTCTTTGCAGCTGCCGTTTTTTCTGATACTTGACCGCTCCCCAGCCTGCTGCCAGCAGAACCACGAAGACCACGGCAGCAAGGAATTGTTGGCGATGACGCCGGCGGGTCAAGCGTTGTTCTTGCAGAGAAGCTAAGGTCACCTCAACCTTCTTCTGTAGCTCTTCAGGAAAAGGCCGTCCCCAATTCTGCAGGTGATTCCAAGCATGCTTGAGCTCATTTTCAGTAAACGGGTCGGAGTTCAGTATCGCCTTTACCTGTTTGATTTCCTCTTCAAATTCAGACTGGAGCCGGTTTTCTTTGTCTTCTTTTTCCAACCAGGCGGAAGCCATGGAAAGCTGTTCATCCCAGACCTCCGGACGACGGTAAAAGGCTTCTTTAGACTCCATTTTTTCGCCCTGCTCGAGAATCTGGCGCACCGCCGATACGTTGCTTCTGGAGATTTCCTCCTGCAGGCGATTCAGCATATTGTCTGCTTCCAGTGATAAATCGGAAGCTTTTTCCGACAACAATGCCCGTTTAAGCTGTTGCAGGATTGCGGGAGGGGGCGCCACGACGCGTTGCGGATGGGTCAATTCCGCATGGATATCACGCAACCCAGGCAAGTCCATATTCTCCAGAGCCTGATGCGCTTTTCCCAGCCAGAAGGGCAACTCCGCTTCCTCATAGGTCTGCAGATTCGCTATCCAGCTCGAATTGTCCGGATCCAGGGCGCGGATTTTTCGCAACACTCCAATGGCCTGATTGGACAAGCCCTGATAGATCAGGCTGCGAAATTCCCGCAGCAGGGGTTGCAGTTCCTTTTCCTTGATACAAGCAGTACGCAACTGCTCTATAACTTCCGTGTGCAGTAGCGGCGCCTTGCTTAATTCCAGATCTTCACAAATCACTTGCCATTTTTTCGCCAAGTCAAATTGTACCAAGCTGGCTAATTCCAACAGGTCAGGAGCAATCTTGGCGTCATAGACCGCTTCCGACAACAAGCCCTTTTGTAAATATTCCGAACACCGAAGCAAACGCGTATTGGTGATCGAACAAAGCTCAGCATATTGTGCCGCAAGCTCTTCCAACAGACTGTTTTTTTCAAGCTGATGATTCTCAATCACCCGGGTAATCTGCTGAATGAGGTTTTGCTCTGGAGTCATCGTGGTCAATCTTCCCTTTTACGAGGCTTCAAATTGAGCATATTCACGCTGCGCTGAGGCAACAGCATAAATTTCTTTTTCTTGGGGGGGACAGCGACCCGTTCCGCTGCTTCTGAAGCGGGAACGGGTTGAGCTGGCCTGCCATTCCGAGCCAGTTCAACCAACTTATTTTCCTCAAGAGGCGGCAGCTTCCCAGTCAAATCAAATATTTGTGCCTGAGGGTTGCGCCGTGCTTCCCGTAGAATTTCGGCCTCTGGCACACAACAGCGCCAAAGGCAGTTAACCCCGACAGGTAACGAGGTAAAATAGGTATTATAGGTCACTTGCCAGCGACTGGCCGGAGGCAACAGCGCCAACGCTTCACCGAGCAAAGACAGCGTTGACATGCCAGGGGAAAAGACCAAATAAACCTGCGCTTTAGGTGTTTTTTGGAAAAGAGTTGCCAGCAAAGCGGCATTGCCTGCGTCTCCAGTCACTTGTTCCCAAGTCTCTGCTTTGCCACCGGTGCTGTCCCCAACCGGGATGCTTTTCGGCAGTTCCAGCAGATGCGCTTCTTCCTTCCAATTATCCAGAAAGAAACCCGGTTGCTGACTGAGCCAGAGCGGCCCACCCACAGGGTATTCTCTGGCATGCAGCAGAACATGATGAGCCAGTTTATTACTGCGACCGGTATGATCGGCTGGACTTGGACTCACTCGAGACAATACGCTGACCGAACGCCCCAGCAGATTGCTGCTGTAATGACTGTAAGATATCGGATTGTCGGCTTGCTGCTCTTCGTGCACAGCATAAAGGCTCTTATAGGAGCTCAAAGCCTCCAAAATCTGCAATGCAGCAGGAGCGATCCCTTTGGTATGTGCCACAGTACAATACCCCCGTGTACCGGGTCGAAGCCCGCGTTCCGCCGAGGTATATACCAATTCCAATGCCATGCCATTTGCTCCGCCGAAAATGAAACCCGGTCTGCCCTGCGCTGAGGCTATTGTTCGTTCTGGTCAGGTTCCGGTATCGTAAACCATAAGTCTGTCCCGGGACAACGCAATTGCCAACCCGTATAGGATAAGGGAACCTGAAGTGGTTTTTGCCGACCCGGGACGGAGACAAAATAAATATCTCCAGACAGCTTCATTTCAAAGTCTGCGTCCTGCATCCGGGTCTGGTTTTCTACGGGAATCGGCGGAATAAATCCGCGCTGATAAAAAAAGTAAAGCATTGGTACCGTAACCCAGAAGGGATTCACTTTACCGGGGCGAATACCAATCATGCCGTTTTCATCATTTAATTCCGGGCTATGCCCCAGAGCACTGTTCGGCAAGTAAAGGACTTCTCCCGCAAAGGATTCCGCTGTGGAGACGAGTTCCGGACAGATTTCCTCCAGCAGATGGCGCAGTTGAAAGGAGATATTTTTGATCAGGTTGACATCCAGGACGCAGGTATTGTACATGCTTTCCCAGCGCCACGGCTCTTTGGGCAGATCAAATTCCAGCAATTGCTTCCAGACGTCGCATTTGGAGACGATGACGATCAGTGTTTTTCCCGTACGGCTGCCGGTTCGCATGCCGGAATACTTTTTGATCCGGTTAATCATTTCCGTCAGGATGATTTCCTGTCGCTGGACACGCGCTTTTGCCGCGAGCTGGGGGTCATCCACGCCGGTGATCAGGCGTCGGAAACGCACATCCTTCGTTGGATCAAACAGGAAGAAAATAGTATCGGAATGCAGCAGGTGCTGAGTCGTCGGATTATCCACCAAGTCCATGCCGGGTTCAAAATGTTCGCCGGCATTGTCATATAAAACCAAGGTACGAGACATTTTATCGCGCACCTCCTGATATTTCGGATGATGTTCTGCAGGAGTGACCGTAAACATAAAGGGTTTCGGCAGATTGATCATCATATTATCAAGCAGTACTTGGTTGTACAATTCTCCCTGCAGTTCGGTTTTGCGCAAAGCAACCAAGGCTTCCTGATCGGAGTTCAGAAAAAGAGTTTCTTCAAAATCGTTAAGGAGCTGATTATTGACCGCATCGGTATCCGCAAAAGAAATGGCAAAATTCCGTGACAGGGTATTTCTTAATTCCCACGACATGCTGGTCAAAAAATACGATTTTCCACTGGATGTAGCACCGACGATCGAAAGAAAGAGGGGGGGCATCTCACTGGCAGCCTGCGGGATTCTCAGATGGCAGCGTGGGCAAGCCATATCCGGGCAACTCGTTCCGCCAGCATCCAGTGCATTGCCTTCCAAGGTGAAACGCGATGGCAGAAAACGCTGCTGGGCATCCGCCCCCAGCACCGGATCCCCGATCAGACTCTGATGACGGGCAATAAAAAGAAACTCATCAATATCAAATCGATGCCAGCAATGCGGGCAGACAATCCCTCTTCGACCACTGCCGGCAATCCGGGATATGGTAGCGGCTGGAGAATCCCCCATCAGAAAACGCTTTTTCATCGCATTTGCTTTCAGATCGGGGTTCAAAACTTCCGCCCTAGTAAGAGAAGGGCGTTCCAGCATGACCGTACTGGTTTTATCCCGATCCCGGGTGATCTTGACCGTGGTACTATTGTGAACCTTACTTTCCAGCTGGTGCATTTCCTCCTGTGTCACGGTCAGATCGACTTTGACATTGCCCATGGTCAGGCTAAGCGTGCGATCAACCAGCAGCTGGCTCACCCGCCGCGCATTCAAATAAATTCCATTCGTACTCCACTGATCTTCCAATTGAATCAGGTTGTTGGCTTGCAAAATCAATACCGCATGCAGACTGGATATCGAACTGTCCCGGATGACAATTTCATTGCCATCCACCCGCCCGATCCGGCAAGGAAATTGGGTGACTTGATGCACCACCGGGGGTAGTCCCGGACAGCGTACACGAAGATAACATGATGGGAATTCATCCATTAGAGCTGAAACCTATCTTGAACAAAAATGATAAAAATATGAAAAGACAGTATGTAAACTGTCACCTTAACAATTTGCCACATTTTTCCAGTATTACAAGAAAAATTCTGAATAAACGCGATTTCTAGTGTTCATACACAGGGTACGGGAGGATGAAGTGGACAGCTTCATCCTGCCTGGCTATTGAATGGTTGGCAATCAGAAGCAACGGACAGAAAATCATGCGCCAAAAACGCATTCTGCAGTTATGCAACTCCCCGTGAAGCAAACTTTGACTTTCAGATTATATTATAGGTTTCTTTTTTGCAGTATTATTGATTTTTTTTCTTCCCGAGGGAGTGGAGTGGGCGATGCATATTTTGATTGCCGGAGGAGCCGGATATATCGGCAGTTGCTGTGTAGAATACCTGCTTGACCTGGGACATCAGGTGACGGTCTTTGACGCTTTGCTCAATGGGCATCGCTCCGCCATTGATCCACGTGCTGACTTTATCCATGGCAATCTCGCCGACCAGGAAGCAATTCATAAGGCGGTTCAGGATTGCCGTCCGGATGGCATCATTCATTTTGCCGCTTTCATTGAAGTGGGCGAATCCATGCAGAATCCCCTGAAATACTTCCGCAATAATGTCGCCAATGCCCTCAATCTCTGTCAGGCAGCCGCCGACAATCAGGTGCGGAAAATTGTTTTCTCAAGCACTGCGGCCGTATATGGGATGCCGAAAAATATACCGATTACTGAAAGCGAAGCGACCCATCCGATCAATCCCTATGGAGAAGCCAAGCTGATGTTTGAAAAAATTCTGCGCTGGGAATACGAATTAAAGGGTTTGAAATATACTGCATTGCGTTATTTCAATGCCGCTGGCGCCAGCGAAAAGTATGGCGAAGATCATCATCCTGAAAGCCATCTGATCCCGTTGATCATGGAAGCAGCGGAAGGAAAACGCGAGCAAATCAGCATCTTTGGCGATGATTATAATACCCCAGATGGCAGCTGCATCCGGGATTACATCCATGTCCTCGACCTGGCGCAAGCACATGTGCTGGCCCTCGAAAATGATTTTTGCGGCAGTCTGAATCTCGGGTCGGGTCAAGGACACAGCGTCAGGGAAGTCATCGAAATGGTACGTAAAGTGACTGGTAAAGCCTTCAAGGTCGTTACCGTCCCCCGGCGTCCCGGCGACCCCGCCAGCCTGATTGCAGACGCCAGTGCCGCCAGAAAAATTCTCGGTTGGGCGCCTTGTTATGATCAATTGCAAACGATCGTGGAAAGTGCCTGGCATTGGCGCTGCCAACACCCGGATGGATATGGCGACTGAACGACAGCATCCACACACAAATCCCCCCCCCAATTTTAATTCATCATGGATACTGCTGAAACAATAGAAAAGAAAAAGGATCTTGCGCATTCCTGGGTACGGCGTTGTCTCAGCATAATCTGGCGTCTGGCAATTTTGTTGCTGGCAGTCTGGTTGCTGAAGATGACCCTTAAAAGCAGTGGTGCGGATATCCTCAAGGATCTCAGGCAAGCAAATCATGGCTTCCTGATCCTGGCTTTTCTGGCCTATGGCGTGATCCAGATGCTGGCGGCCTGGCGCTGGGGCTTGTTGATGAGAGTACAGCAAATGCATCTGCCTTTCTTCGAAGCATTCAAACTCACGATGGTCGGCAATTTCTTCAGCATGCTCATTCCCGGTGCCGTCAGCGGAGATTTGTTGAAAATCGCCTATGCCGGCCAGTATTTCATCGGCAAAAAAACGGAAATTCTGCTGACCATTATGCTAGATCGCATTCTCGGCCTCTTTGCTATGTTTTTTGCCGCTTTTCTGGCAACCATCTTCTATCTGAAATTTTTGCCGGATTTATGGCAAAACCACCGCTTGTTGGGATTGGCGGTACTTGCCGTTAATGCTGGTTGCCTGGGTTGCATACTCGCCTATTTTCTGTATCGGCGGAAGGCTTTTTTCCTTCGTAGCAAAGGGTTGCGTGGCAGCCTGGATTTTGTCTATCGTCACCTGCCCAAGGTCATCATTCGTATCCTGGATCGCCTGCAGGCCGCTTTCCGTTTATATCAAAACCAGCAGCAGGTACTGGGAAAACATTTTTTTTATTCCATCTTGGTGCATCTAATTAACGCCTTCTGCCTTTTTGCCATTGGAAAAAGTCTGGGGGAAAAAGCGATGAGTGTATCCCAATATACCTTGTCCACTCAAATTGCCAATGCCACCGGATTGCTGCCCTTAACGCCTGGCGGCCTGGGCATGCGGGATGCCGTAACAGCCGCTTTTTTCAAGGCTTTTCATGCCGACCCGGCCGAAATCTCCGGCAGTATTCCGGTTGTTTTTTCCATTGTCGTTGTCAGTTGGGCCCTGCTTGGGGCTCTGGTCTTTATCTTTTCGCCGGCTTTGCGTAAATTCAAGTCTGCGGTTCCATAATTCATCAAACATCACCCCCTGAAAGAAGTTATTATGAAACGGACTTTTATCCGAAATGTCCTAGCCAGTCGCGAATTCGGCATTTCGTTGACCGTAACTGGCTGGGTACGTACCCGCCGCGATTCCAAAGCCGGCTTTTCCTTTATTGAACTTAATGACGGTTCCTGCATGGGAAACCTGCAGGTACTCGCCAGTGCAGAACTGACAAATTATCAACAGGAAGTACTGAAGCTGCATCCGGGAGCATCCATACTGGTGGAAGGAAAACTGCTGGAATCCCCAGCCGCCGGACAGGCCGTTGAACTGCATGCGGAAAAACTTACCGTGCTGGGATTCTGTGACCCCTTGGAGTACCCCTTGGGCAAAAGCCGAATCTCCTTCGAACGCCTACGCGAAATTGCTCATCTACGATTCCGCACCAATGCCTTCGGGGCGGTCGCCAGAATCCGCAATACCCTCGCCTTCGCTACCCATCGCTTCTTCCAAGAACGCGACTTCCTGTATTTCAATGCCCCAATCATCACTGCTAGCGATTGCGAAGGCGCCGGCGAAATGTTCCAAGTCACAACCCTGAATATGGAAAAACTCCCCATCAATCCGGAAACTCAAAAAGTAGACTTCAAACAAGACTTTTTCGGGCGGGCGGCCAAGCTAACCGTCAGTGGCCAGCTCGAAGCAGAAACCCATGCCTGCGCCCTCGGCAATGTCTACACCTTCGGCCCTACCTTCCGAGCCGAAAATTCCAATACCGCACGCCATCTGGCGGAATTCTGGATGATTGAACCCGAAATGGCCTTTGCGGATCTCAAGGACAATGCCGATCTGGCCGAGGAATATCTGCATTTCCTGTTTCAGGAAGTGCTGCGCTTACGCCAGGAAGACCTGAAATTCTTCAATGACCGCGTTGAAAAGGGACTACTGGACAATCTCAGCCGCCTGGCGGATGCACCTTTCACCCGGATTACCTACACTGAAGCAATTTCCCTGCTGGAAAAGAATGCCGACAAATTTGCCTTCAAACCGTATTGGGGGATTGATCTGCAGTCGGAACATGAACGCTATCTGGCCGAAGTGCTGTTCAAAGGGCCGGTGATTGTACTGAATTATCCCAAAGAAATCAAAGCGTTTTACATGCGCATGAATGATGATCAAAAAACGGTCGCCGCCATGGATGTACTGCTACCCACAGTCGGCGAAATTATCGGCGGCAGTCAGCGGGAAGAACGTCTCGACGTACTGGAACAACGAATTCGGGAAAGTGGCATGAATCCGGCGGATTACTGGTGGTATTGCGATTTACGCCGCTTTGGCACTGTGCCGCATGCCGGCTTCGGCCTCGGCTTCGAGCGTATGGTACGCTTCTGCACCGGAATGGCAAACATCCGGGATGTCATCCCCTTCCCCAGAACCCCGCAATCTGCAGAGTTCTAATTATTTTTACACCCTTTGACGCAACGGCAAAAAAAGGAAAGAATACATGAAACTCATTGATCTGATTCAATTACTCGAACGCGGCAAACGCCGCTATCATCTGGTCGGCGATCTCAAACATGGCACAGTCATTGCCTTAGATATCGAGGGGCGCCTTTTTTCCTATCTTGACGGAGAAGTCCTGAACCGCGTTAATCCGGAAGCTTTTTCCGATTTCAGCTCACGAACAGCATACCTGAATCCCGGTGGGGATGGGTTCTGGCCAGCACCGGAAGGCTCGCGCCTCGGCTATGAGTACTCCACTGGTTCCTGGCGTGTCCCCCCCTCCCTGACCAATGCCCGGTGGCAAGTATTGGAAAAAACAAAGACTGCTGCGCTTGTCGGCGCAGAAGTCGACTTGATCAACTCAGAAGGAAGAGGAATTCCCTGCCTTTTCACCCGCCATATCACCTTGGAAAACTGTTCGAATCAGCTGACTCAAAAGGTCACTGAAAAAATTCAGTATCTCGGACGGGAAACCCTTACTCAAGAACAGGCCCTGTTGGCTCCTTGGAGCCTCTGCCAGTTCGATTGCGATGCCGACAGCCAAGTGCGCCTGCCCCCCTGCCCCAGCAGTGAAATCTGGGACATGTATTCACCGGAAAGCACAGTTCATCGGCAACTGCACCCGGAGGGCTGGCAGGTCTGCATGAAAACGGATTTCCGCTTCCAGCTCGGTCTGAGTGAACAGGTCAGCGGTTTGGAATTCTGCGACTTTCGGCGTAAATTCAAGGTTCAGCGTACTGCTGAACCCCTGGCCGAAGGGCTGTCCTATATTGACATCGCCGATCAGGATCCGACCAATCAACCCAATGGCAGACCGGTACGTTTCAGCGCCTATTGCGATCCCTCCGGATTCATGGAAATTGAGGCCGCCGGCGGTACCCCGAAATGTCTGGAGCCGGAAGCGGTCACTGCGCTGCAAATCACCACTGTGTTTTCTCACTGCTGAACAAACCTAATACAGGCGGTGTCGCCTACTTTGAACCCGCCGTTTTTCGGGACAAAAACGAACCACGTTTTAGGATGCCGGCGAGGACGGGATCGCTCCATAGCCCACGTTCCCCGCCCCTCCCAAAGCGGGCGCCAGCCCGCGACACGGCTCAGCGAGCCGAACATTAATAACCCCCGGTGACCGAAGCCCAAAGGGCGAGGGAACCGGGGGTCTGCGAACCCAACAAAACAAGCGCCCGAAAGGGCGTCACATCGAGCGAATAACTTTCCCCACTTACCCATCATCCACCCGTTCTGTGGGCGCTCGCTTGCGAGCGCCATGCTT
>JBAXYW010000066.1:0-13646 GCA_041670605.1 Lentisphaeria bacterium | reverse complement strand
ATGATTCTGTTTGAAAATTCACCTTGGGAAGCTATTTTTTCGTTGTCACGCAGAAATCAGCCACCCCACCCAACCAGGGGGCCTCCTACCCTAAAATGTACGCGCGCGTGAACAGGATTCCACAAAAAGGGAACAGAGCGTGGGAGTGGTCGATTCTTTTTTTTTCTGTAAAGAAAGAAAGTCTCTCTTCGCAAGTGGCACATCGAGCTTCGAATATTACATTAATAAACGCAGATTTGATGGACGGTCGCTCTGCTTCGGCGGGGAGGAAAGTCCGGACACCACAGGGCAGGAAGTCCGGTTGAAAAGCCGGATGCTGCGGACTATATTCCGCGGTAAGGAAAGCGCCACAGAGAATATACCGCCTTTCGGGGTAAGGGTGAAAAGGTGGGGTAAGAGCCCACCGCGCCGTCAGGAGACTGCGGCGGCAGTGCAAGCCCCTTCCGGTGCAAGACCAAATAGGAAACGAGGTGCTGCCCGTACCGCGAACTCTGCGAAGAGGGATAAGTTTCGGGTATCGGTCGCTTAGATGAATGGCCGTCATTTTGCCACCAGGCAGAACACAGAATCCGGCTTACAGTCAAATCTGCTTTTTTTAGTTTTTCCGAAACGAATAGAAGAATATCACTAGGCTGGATGGCTTTTGTCGGTGGGCTGCGGTCATATTCGGGATTCGTTTCCTCAAAATCTCCGGCTCAGCAAGAAAGGGGGTAAGGAGATGCGTGAAAAGCGACTGAATTTGGTGCATGACATTTGCGGCTTAATTGCCCATGCATCCGATAACAATCAGGTTCTGCACCAGATTGTTCAACATATTTCCGAGGAACTTAATGCCCAGATTTGTCTACTCAGCCTTTTGGATCCACTTTCCGGACGGCTGGAGTTGCAGTCTGCGTATGGTTTGGTGGCGAATGAAAAACCCGGTTCGAGTCCGATCAAGGGGATTCTGGAGCTGGCTTTTAAGCGGGCGAAAACCATTAATACGCCGCTGCAAGTTCTTTTTCCTGCCTGCGAAGGGCATCCGGAAGGATATATTTCCCGTGTGAACAGTATGATGGCTGTTCCGCTGATGGTTAGCGGAAAGGCTATTGGCACTCTTGCCATCGGACGGCGCAGCCGACAGGTTTTTCCATCGCGTCTGGTGGCCTTGTGCGAAGCGATTTCGGTGCCGCTGGCGGCTTTTATTCAAAATGCCAGCCTGACCCAGCAGATGATGGCTGACGGCAGTCACTTCTCCTCCTTAGCGCCAGTGGATCATCTGTCTACTGAAGGAGAAGGCTTGGCCACTGCCGTCTTTCGCGGAAAACCAGTAGTTTCCGGCGTTACCTGGGGGCATGCCATGCTGCTGGCTCCGGCAGACTCGCTCAGTATCCTGGATTTGGAAAAGAGCGATAATCTCGCCCGTGAACTGGAAATCATGGAGAAAGCGATTGCCGCCGCCAGGCAGGGCATCCGCAAAATCACTCTTGAGAGCGGGGAGGTTCTGGCTGAAACCGACACGTCGATTTTTGACATGTACCTTTTACTGCTGGATGACCCGGTATTAAAAGAGCACTTGAACAAATATTTGCAGGAGGGCTATACGCTGAACAGCGCCCTGAATCTGACGTTCAAGGATTTTAGCGATGAATATCAGAATTTCACGGATGAATATCTGCGAGAGCGCCTGTATGACCTGAAAGACGTTCTGCTGCGCATCAAGAATGCCGCTGCTAATATTGTTCGCAATGGAGGAAAGGATCAGGAAGAGATCGCTGAACCCGGCCATACTGACAAGCGGATCATCCTGGTTGCTCAGGAGTTGTTGCCGACCCAGTTGATCGCGTCCCCTTTGAAGCATGTCTGCGGGATTATCTGCGAAAGCGGTGGCCCGACTTCCCATGCTGCCATTTTGGCCAAAGCGCTGCATATTCCGATGCTGATCAGCAACAAGGGAATGCAGAGTCAGATCAGTTCTGGAAATAATCTTCTGTTAGATTGTCAGAGCGGGTTATGCTATCTGAAGCCTACTGCTGCCTTGTTGCGGCAATATCGTCAGCCGCTGGCGCTGTTTCGCCACATGAAACAGGCTTCCATGAGCGAAAATATGGATGCCGATCCCGCTGATCATCCCCAGACTATGGATGGTACCGAAGTTCACTTGGCTGGCAATATCACCCTGTTCAGTGAGTTGGCGAATCTGCAGAATGCCGGCGTGCGGGAAATCGGTTTGTATCGCACGGAATTCATGTTTATGATCCGAAATACGATGCCGGATGAAGAAGAACAATTCCGGGTATTTTCCCGTTTGGTCAGTGCTGCGAAAGGGAACTCGGTCACGATTCGGGCTTTGGATATTGGTGGTGACAAGCCACTGCCGTATATCAACTGGGGCAGGGAGGATAATCCCAGCCTGGGTTGGCGTGGATTGCGTTTTCTGCTTTCCAATCCGGAATTTCTGCATACTCATTTACGGGCGATTTTACGTACCAGCGCGTTGGGTCCGGTCAGAATTATGTTCCCTATGGTCGGCGATCAGTATGACTTGCTGCAGGCAAAAGAAGCGTTGGACAGAGCCCGGGAAAGTCTGCTGCAGGATGGTATTGCTTTTGATGCCAAGCATAAATTTGGCATTATGTTGGAGGTGCCTTCTGCTGTGATCGGACTCGATCAGCTGCTACCGTTGGTGGATTTTATCAGTATCGGCAGCAACGACCTGATCCAGTATCTTTTCGCGGTTGACCGGGGCAACAGCCGGGTCAATCGCTGGTTCCGGCAGTGTCATCCAATTGTCTTGCGTATCTTGAGCCAGATCTGCCGGGAAGTGGCTAAACATCCCGGTAAAACGGTCTCTCTTTGCGGGGAACTCGCCGGCCAAGCTCGCGCATTACCCCTGCTGCTGGGGGCGGGTTTGCGGAAGTTGAGCATGAATGCAAACTTTATCCCCGCGGTGCGCTCGTGTATTGAAAAAACAACGCTCGATGAGTGCAATGGCTTGTTTGTACAGGCATGCCAATGCAGATCCGAACTTGAAGTACAAAAATTGCTGGATGATTTTTTCCGGAAAAAAAATCTCGATTTTCTCAATCTTAGCTGAAAAAGCAGAGTTTTTTTTCTCTGAAGCAGGCGTTGCAGGCTTTTGTGCCGTGAGGCACGTGTTCACCGGGGATGCGGCGTGAACTTTGTTCCGAAACTCTTTTGCAAACAACAGGAAACTGGCCGATAGTACTATGAAAACCTACCAGGAAATCAATGATAAGATCCGTTCTGGCAAAGCGCTTGTTTTAACCGCTGCGGAGATCAGTGATTATGTCGAGCGGCACGGTGCTCAAAAAGCTCTGGCTGAAGTGGACGTCGTGACAACGGCTACCTTTGGTCCGATGTGCTCGTCCGGCTGTTTTCTGAATTTCGGCCAATGTGTGCCGAAAATCCGCATTACGGACTGTACGATCGATGGGGTCATGGCTTACAGCGGTCTGGCGGCGGTGGATGCTTATCTGGGGGCTACCCAGCTGCGTGTCAATGCACCTGCCAATCTGGTTTTCCCCGGCGACTTTTCGTTCGGCGGCGGGCATGTCATTGAAAAGCTGGTGGCTGGAGAAATGGTGGAGGTTATCGCGACCTCTTACGGCACTCAGGAATACCCTCGACGGGAGCTGCGTACGGAAATCTCCATCCGGGATCTGAATCAGGCCATCATGGTGAATCCTCGTAATTGCTACCAGAATTACAATGTCGCAGTCAATCGCTCCAGAAAACGTCTTTATACCTATCTCGGACAACTGGAGCCGGAGATGAAGAATGCCAGTTACTGCTCCGCCGGCCAACTTTCGCCTCTGCTGAATGATCCCTGGTATGAGACGATCGGGATCGGAACGGCCGTTTGGCTGGCTGGCGCAAGGGGTCATGTTCATGCCGAGGGAACGCAACACTGTCCCAGCTGCCGCCGTTCCGATAACGGGGTGCCGATGGAGGGCGCCGGCACCTTGGGGCTGACTGCAGATATGAAGCAAATGCGGGGAAAATATGTGCGTGGCTGCAGTTTTCGGGGGTATGGGGCTTCTTTGGCGTTGGGCATCGGCATCCCCATTCCGATTTTGCATGAAGGAATTCTGAGACAGGTCTGTGTTCGAGATCGGGACATCCTTGCCCCGGTTATTGATTACAGTGAAGACTATCCTATGAAAACCGGAAATGTCCTCGGTTATGTCACTTATGAGCAGCTCAAGTCCGGCCAAATTGAATTGGATGGCAAAAAGATCGAGACCAGCTCTTTGTCGTCCTATCCCTTGGCACTAGAAATCGCAGAAATGCTCAAGGAAGAAATTCGATCGGGAAATTTTTTATTATCCGAACCCTTGCAGCGTCTGCCTCGTGAACAAGCCATGAAACCCTTTCCAGTGAGGGAAAAATCGATATGAGTACGAAGAAACTCCTGCTACGTTTCCCCAAGTGTGAAACGGAAAAACCGATTGTTTACCAGTTGGTCAAAGAATATAATCTGATGATTAATATCTTTGCCGCTAAGGTGACTCAGGATCAGGAAGGTTTTCTGGTTTTGGATATCACCGGAGAGGATGAATGGATTGAACGCGGCATGGATTATGTTCGCAGTTTCGGCGTTCTCATCCAGACCGTTGACAGTGGGATCGTCCGTGATCTGGATCTTTGCACACATTGCGGCAATTGTCTCAGCCACTGCCCCACTCATGCACTTCACATTGCGGATCAGCAAACGATGAAAGTGGAACTCAATCAGTCCCTCTGCATCGCCTGTTCTGCCTGCATCGTGAATTGCCCATATGGAGCCTGCAGTTCTGTTTTCTGAAACGATTAGTGGCACTGGAACGCATTGGTGCCAAGAAGATCCAATAAGCAGTCATATGGCAGAGCGACATTATCAATCCTATACTTATCGCGACAGTAATTTTCGCATTTGCTCACCCTGTTTTCCTTTGATTGCTGAAGAAATCCGGCGACAACGGGATTTGCTGGAGTCCTATTTACTGGTGCAGCCGCTTTTTCGCATCTCCTTTGTGCCAATCGGCTTGTTGCCTGGCGCTCCACCGATTGCCGAGCGAATGGCGGCAGCTGCCGCCCAGGTCGGTGTCGGCCCAATGGCTGCCGTTGCCGGTGCAATCGCGCAAGCCGCCGCAGAGGTTGCCTTAAGTAACGGAGCTTTGGAAAGCATTGTCGAAAATGGCGGCGACCTTTATCTGGCATCCGACCGCCCCGTTCAAGTGGGTATTTTTGCCGGGAAAAACAGTCCGTTCAATGCGCTTGCGTTTGTCTTGAAACCGGATATGTTACCCCTGGCACTCTGTTCCTCTTCCAGTAAAATGGGGCATTCCATCAGTTTGGGTCACTGTGACTTGGCAACGGTGGCGGCTCAGAACGCTGCTTTGGCAGATGCCGCTGCCACCCTGGCCTGCAATCTGGTTCATTCAACAGCCGATCTGCAGCCGACCTTACAGCGGATCATGGAGATCACAGGCATTTCCGCAGTGTTGTTGATCTGCGGAGGGGAAATCGGGCTGGCCGGCGATTTGCCACCCCTAGTAAAGCAGAATCCGACTTTGAATCAGAAGCTGGTTACCCGGGATCGCAATGCTATTTTCCCGAGTTAGAATCGGGTTTATTGCGGAAGGGAAAAGGAGCCGTTATGCGCATCATGATCATGACCGATATCGAGGGAGTTGCTGGAGTCAGCTCGCCTGGCGTGGATACGTCTCCAGGAGGAAGTAATTACCCGAACTGCAAACGTCTGTTGACCGAGGAAGTCAATGCAGCAGTGCGTGGTTTTTTGAAAGCCGGGGCGACGGAACTGCTGATCTTTGATGGGCATGGTTCCGGAGCAATCGATTATGAGGTATTGCAGTCGCCTGCCAAGCTGATTCATGGCCGGCCTTTGCCGCCGATCACCTGGCTGATTCAGCAGTTGTGTCGCCGTGTGGATGCTATTTGTCATATTGGGCAACATGCCATGGCCGGAGTCCGGGATGGCAATCTGAATCATACCCAGAATTCTCTGGAAGTATTACATTATAAACTCAATGGACGCCCAATTGGGGAAATCGCCCAGTTTGTTTTGTTGTGCGGAGAATGCCATATTCCGCACATTTTTCTTGCCGGGGATGCTGCCGCTTGCCGGGAAGCGGAGGAACTCAATCCCAAAGTGGTGACCGCTTGTGTAAAAGAGGGCTTAGGACGGACTTCGTCGTTGACACTGAGTGCACAGGACGCCAGAGCTTTAATTGAACAACAAGCCGAAGTCGCGTTGAAAAAACATCTCGCAGAGCCGATTCCCCCGTTGCGCTGGCCTGGCCCCTATGTGCTGCAGAAGTGTTTCCTGCATACGGAATGCGCAGATTCCGCGCTGGGTGCGAGTCCTGTTTCTCTGTTGGACAGTCATACCGTGGAAATTCGCGGCGAAACGATTGCCGAAGTGATATATCAATAGGATTGTTGTAAACTGCTTTGGGCTGCTGCTTCTGAAACAGGTCAGTGACCAAAAAGCGTTTAAAGGGTATGGAGCAAGAAGGATGGAGACGCCGCAGAGAACCTTTTATTGCCACGCTTGTGGAGCCTGTTGCCGTTGGCCGGGAATTGTCCGGGTCAACAAACAGGAAATCACCGCTATCGCGGAATTTCTCCAGATTCCGGAAGATCATTTTCGGGAACAATATACAATTGTTTCACCGGACCGCAAAACTCTGATCTTTACGGAACGGGAAGACGGAGCCTGTATTTTTCTCTCCGCCGACAATCTCTGCCGTATCCATCCGGTCAAACCACTGCAATGCAAAACTTTCCCGGATGGCTGGACTGTCCCCCCGGAATTTCGCGAACGCTGCCAGGGCGAATATCGATGAAGAGCAGAAATCCTATCAAAGAGCAAAACGAACGACCATCTGAAATTCGGACTTTTCTGATGAGTTGGTCGTGATCGAGTGTGGAAGATCGGCTTCAAACGCCAGAAAATCGCCTTTCTGAAGTTCTGCCTCGTTTTTTCCTGCCCGAACTTGGATACTGCCTTCCAGAACGGCAATCAATTCTTCTGTGCCCGGCAAATGTCCGGCAGAATGGTGCGTACAGCCAGGCTCCTGAGTGACGTGATAAAATTCCAGCTCATTGGCCATGCTGACTGGTGAAATCACCCTGAAAAGAGTGCCGCTTTGCTGTGTCATCAGTGAAGTGATCTGATTGCCCCGGTTGACTTCAAAACGGCGGTTCTCTTCTGAATCATTTTTCAGCAATACTTCAAATTCCAAGCCCAAGGCATGGGCAATCCGCCAGAGTACTGCAACCGTAGGATTCACTTTCCCGGTCTCGATCTGCGACAGCATCGCCTTGGAAACCTTGCTGATTTCCGCCAGCTCATCTAGGGAGAATTGCTGTCGTTTCCGCTCCCGGCGCAGATTAACGCCAATCGCCGGCAAACCTGCGGTCTCTGCCCGTTTGTTCATTATAGTAATAAATCCATGCCGATAATTGCAACGAAAATTGAGGTTTCTGTTTGATATAATATAACTGTAAAGTCCTTTAGGAACAATTCCACAAGCCAATTTTTTTTACAAAACACAAAAACGGGTGTATTCGCTCAAGCCGCTTCGGGCGTGATGGGTTGCCACAACAAATAATCGATCACTGGGTGCGTTCCCATTTAATTGGAGAACATGCATGAGGCCAGCCGGTGCCGCAAATTCCCATAGAACTCATTCTAGTTGCGTGATTTTCAAAGCTTGGTGGAACTCGTTTTCCCGGAAAATCAGATGCTTTTGAAAAACAGATCCAACAGGGAGTGCCACTTTGGGGTGCGGGAGCAAAGTCCCCTCTTTCAAAGCGTCGGCAAGCCACCGCACTCCATATCGATCGTAGGTTTCATCCCCGTTCCACTGGAAATTGCGACTGTGATGGCATGACCAATTTTGGGGATTGCACCCTCGATCACTTCCACACAGTTTCCTTTTTGTCGAGCATTGCTCGCGCGCGCGTCCCCATTAGGGAAGGAGGCCCCCGGTTGGGTGGGCTGGCTGATTTCTGCGTGACAACGAAAAAATAGCTTCCCGGAGTGAAATTTCAAGAAGAATCATACACTATCATAAAAAGTCATGGAGCGTCCATGAAAGTTTTGGAATTTCTGTGAAAGTTTGGGATTTTTTATGCGTTCGATCATCCTTGTGAATGATCATCAAAATCGGTGCCATTTTGACAAGCTCTGGCTCCGTTTTCGAAGAAAAAGAAGAAGCGGAATTTTCTCTATGAAATCCTGATTAAGATTAGGGGTAGACTGACGCTCACAAGCTAAACTCAGACTTCCTTGCACGGGTGGAATAATCACTATACCTTTTTTCTTGTTTTTCCATTTATTCAGGCTAAAACACCAGGGAAAAGAGATAGAGACAAATTTTTAGGGACACTGGCAAATTCCATGTCATTTTCATTGTAGTCCTGTTGGAACAAATGTTATCATGCTTGTTAGCAGAAGATTATATGTATGCTTCTAATGTTTCGTGTCAGGAAGTCTGAAACTATAGGCTGGCGCCAATTCGGAAGCTGCTAGATCGTCCTGCGCCGGAGGCGCATAACTATGCTTAACCCCAGGCTTTTAGCCTGTGGAAGGTAAGTTCCCATAAGCGGGTGTCTCGGAGAGACACTACAGAAAGCGGGAGCAGAGGAGCGGGCTAAAAGCCCGCTGGGGCTACGCAGCCTAAAAGGCTGAACTACAAACGTACATATACCCAATGCTTTGCGTAAACCGCTTTTTCCCCCCCCCAAAAAAAAATGACTGGCAGTAGTATACAATAATAGGCAGTTTTTTATGGTACCCTTGGATGACAAATTTGCTGCCAATTTGACTTGTCATTGACAATCCTTGCAGAGCCGGTTTGATTTGAAGCATCTGGGGGGGAAGTGATGGATTGCCACGAGCGTGAGTGCTTACCTCCGGTTCCCTCGCCCTTCGGGCTTCGTCACCGGGGCTTATGACTGTCCGGCCCTCCGAGTCGCTTAACTCAGCGTGGTTCAAAAAGACCAGTTTTCGGGTAACCGTTGTGCAGGCAAAGGACTTGTCGCTACTAAACAAGCTGAAATGCCAAGTGTAACCCTTTTTTTGAACCACGCCTTGCCACGAGCGATACGCAGGATAAGCAAGAATGTCAATAACTGGTTGGAAAATTTTCGAATTGGTATTATCTTATAACACCTTGTTTTTGTTTTCAAGTTTTTTCTAAGCCGCAAAAAGGAATTTTCATGAGTCAGCAGCATACAAAAGTCGAGAAACGGGTTCGTCGCAAACGCTATCTGGAACGGGTACGGGAACGTATTCAGGAAGCAAAGAACAAAAAGAAAAGATAACGATTCCCAGCGATTTTCCTTTTGAAAATCCGGATTCAGCCTCGGCAAGATTCAGCGAAAACTTGACGAGGTGTCTTTTTTTTGCGGTATATTATTTTCTGCACGGAAAAATATTGTATTGGTCTGGGGATCCTATTGGAATGTTTTTGAGACCATGAGTGCGTGTCACGGGTTTGGCAGTCACTCATGGTTTGCAAAGACTTTTTGGTGGAAACTCCAGTGTAAGTAACCCCGAAGAGTAAGGAAGAGCACAATGGGAAAAGCCGTAAAGAGCGCAAAAACAAAAGAAACGGTTTCGGCAGACTGCAAAACACCAAAGTATGTTTATCGGTTTGGGGGAGAAGACGCAGAAGGCGGTGCCGAAATGCGCAATCTGCTGGGTGGGAAAGGGGCCAATCTGGCGGAAATGAGCCGTCTGGGGCTGCCGGTGCCTCCCGGCTTTACGATCAGCACGGAATGTTGCACAGACTATTTTGAAAACGGACGGCAATTTCCGGAAACCTTGTGTGCGGAAGTGAAGGAAGCTTTGGCCAAGGTCGAAAAGGTCATGGGACGCAATTATGGTGACAAGGAGAATCCTCTGCTGGTCAGCTGCCGTTCCGGTGCCCGTCAATCGATGCCCGGGATGATGGATACCGTGTTGAATATCGGCTTGACGACTTCCACTATACCGGGCTTGATCAAAACAACCAAAAATGAACGTTTTGTCTGGGATTCCTATCGTCGCCTGATCATGATGTATGCGGATGTCGTCATGGAAAAAGCGGAAGGCATCGACCCCGTTGAGGGGAAAGGCATCCGGCGTTTGCTCGACGAAATGCTCGATCAGTATAAATACATCAAAAACTATAAAATGGATACCGATCTGACCGCAGCGGATCTTAAAGACCTCGCCAGCGCGTTCAAACGCCGTATCAAAGAAGTCCTCGGGAAAGAATTCCCGGATGACCCGATGGACCAGCTGCTTGGCGGCATCGGCGCCGTCTTCAAAAGTTGGGTCGGCAAAAAAGCCGTCTCGTACCGCCGGATTGAGGGTATTCCGGATGATTGGGGCACCGCCGTCAACGTTCAGACCATGGTCTTTGGTAATAAGGGCGATTCTTCCGCTACCGGCGTCGCATTCACCCGTAACCCCGCTACTGGACAGAATAAATTTTTCGGCGAATGGCTGCTTAATGCCCAAGGTGAAGATGTGGTTGCCGGAATCCGCACGCCCAGTCCCCTGAATAAGGAGACTAAGACGGAGCAGAACAAGCACATGAAGTCCATGCAGGAACTCATGCCGGAGACTTATAAGGAACTCGTCGATATCCGCAATGTTCTGGAAAAACATTACCATGATATGCAGGATATCGAATTCACCATCGACGAAGGCCGCCTCTTCATGTTGCAGTGCCGCAATGGCAAACGCGGCGGAAAAGCCGCCGTCAATATGGCTCTGGATATGCTCGATGAAGGATTGATCGATGAGGAAACCGCCGTTTTGCGCGTACATCCCAACCAGGTGCTCGAATTCCTGTTGCCGATCATTGAACCGAATATCGAAAGTAAAGCCCACCAGCTGATCAAAGGACTTCCGGCCGGACCGGGTGCCGCCTTTGGAGAGATTTTTTTCACCAACCAGGATGCCGTGCAGGCCGATCGGATGGGGAAAAAGGTGATTTTGGTGCGGGAAGAAACCAACCCCGAGGATGTCGAAGGCATGCGGGTTGCGGACGGAATTCTGACTGCCCGTGGCGGCATGACCAGTCATGCTGCACTGGTCGCCCGTGGCTGGGGGAAAAGCTGCATTGTTGGCGCCTCCGAAATGCAGGTGGATGCCGCCAATAAGACGGTACGCATCGGTGATGTTGTGTTGCGGGAAGGCGATCATTTGACCATGAATGGCTCCAAAGGCATCGCCTACATCGGTGCATTGCCGCTGGTGGAACCCACAGCCGGAGCAGACTATGCACGATTTCTGCGTTTCATGGCGCTGGTGGACAAATATCGCACGATGGGCGTTCGCGCTAACGCGGACAATCCCACGGATGCCAAAAAGGCTCGTACTTTCGGGGCGGAGGGGATCGGCCTTTTCCGTACTGAGCACATGTTCTATGGTGCGGGTTCTGCACAGCCGTTGTTTTTGCTGCGGAAGATGATCCTCTGCGTCACCACCCAGGATCGCGTCAATGTACTCAAAGAGCTGTTCCCGTCCATGAAGAAGGACATCAAGGATACGATGACAGTCATGGAGGAATACCCGGTGACTGTGCGCCTGCTGGATCCCCCGCTCCATGAATTCGTGCCGCATTCTCAGCTCGGACGTAAGGAACTCTCTTCGGCTCTTGGCATCGCGGAAGACGAAGTACACAAACGCGTTGATGCACTGGCGGAAAGCAATCCGATGATGGGACATCGTGGCGTGCGCCTGAGTGTCACCTATCCCGAAGTGACCGAATACCAGGTGCGGGCTATTTTGGAAGCCGCAGCGGAATTGATCCGTGAAGGCAAAAAGGTTATCCCGGAAATCATGGTGCCGGTGACTTGCGATGTTCGTGAATTGGAATATGTGCGGAATATCGTCGTCAAGGTACATGAAGAAATTCAACGCCGTTTCGACCTGAAAAAATTCGAATACAAGTTGGGGACGATGATTGAAATCCCGCGGGCGGCTCTGATGGCCGACCAGCTGGCCCAAGTGGCGGAATTTTTCTCTTTCGGTACCAATGACCTGACTCAGATGACCTTCGGCTTCAGCCGTGATGATACCGGCAGCTTCATGAATCAGTATCTGGAAAAACGCATGCTGGATTCCGACCCTTTCCAGACCATCGACAAGGATGGAGTCGGCGCTCTGATCAATTTAGCCGCTGCTGGTGGACGTCATACGAATCCGAACATCAAACTAGGAATTTGCGGCGAACAGGGTGGCGATTCGGCCTCCGTCGAGTTTTGCCATAATGCCGGGTTGACCTATGTCAGCTGCTCTCCGTTCCGGGTGCCGGTCGCCAGAGTGGCTGCAGCGCATGCAGCCATCAAAGCCAATCAGGCAAAACAAGACAAATAATCCCTGACGCGGTTCTTATCCAAAGCCTGGGGAATGTATTTTCCAGGCTTTTTCTTTTTGTCGATGATCTGCTGGGCTCTTGTTAGTCTTGAAAATTTTATAATTCGCTTGTGTATGTTTGTAGTTCAGACTGCTTTTCCAACTTCGCTTTCTGTAGTGCTTCTCCGAGGCCCCTGGTTTTTGGGAGGTGCCTTTCCCCAGGCTAAAGCCTGGGGTTAAGCATGGTTATGCGCCTCCGGCGCATGACGTTCTGCCAGCTTCTGAATTGTTGTCAGCCTACAGTTCAGGTTGTAGATGCCAATCTACCCAAGTGTGTCGGTGTGTCGGTGTGTGTCACTGGTTATGAGCGCGAGTCCACCCCAAGTCGGTCTTACCTTACCTTTTCGTTGTTTGCCAGGCATATTTTGTGTTTGGCATTACATTATTTTAATTACCTTATTTGATTAATCTGGAATAAGCGCCAACCCATTGCGATGGAGGAATGACGTGAGTGAAGCATTATTGGCGACCCCGTTGTTAGCCAGACATTTGGGGTTGGGAGCGAGGATGGTTCCCTTTGGGGGCTGGAATATGCCCGTGCAGTATTCGGAAGGCATCCTGGCGGAACACAAACACTGTCGCGAACATGTCGCGCTGTTTGACATTTGCCATATGGGCGAGTTTCGCATTCGGGGAAATAAAGCTGCTGCAGATCTGGATCGCATCCTCGGGCGTTCTGTGCTAAATCAGGCGATTGGCAGTTGCCGTTATAATTTTCTGCTCAACGAAGCGGGCGGGGTTCTCGATGACCTGATCGTTTACCGTCTTGGAGAAAACGAATTTTACCTGGTTGTCAATGCTGGTCCAAGAGCGGGAGATGCCGTGTGGCTGCAGAAATATTTGTCGTCTGATACGTCGTTTTGTGATGAATCCGATGCGACTGGCAAATTAGACCTGCAGGGTCCGGAAGCCGCCGATGTCCTGCTTCGTCTTGGTGTAGCAAAGGAATCATTGCCGGCTTATTATCACTGGCAGTATCTTCATGTGCAAGGGGTTCCGGTGCTTCTCAGCCGTACCGGGTACACCGGCGAATTAGGCTATGAATTGTATTTTCCGGCTGAAAAGGCCGAATTCCTCTGGGATTGCCTGTTGCAGGATGCCTCTGTTAAACCCGCTGGTCTGGGTGCCAGGGATACCTTGCGTCTGGAAATGGGATACCCCCTTTATGGGCACGAGATGGATGCTGCAACAAGTCCACTCGAAGCTGGTTTTGGCGTCCTGT
>JBAXYW010000065.1:0-13676 GCA_041670605.1 Lentisphaeria bacterium | reverse complement strand
CGGGAGCGGATCCGGAGCTGGAAGCTCCGGCCACATTCTGGGAACGGGAACGGGAGCGGATCCGGAGCTGGAAGCTCCGGCCACATTCTGGGGGCGGGAGCAGGAGATGCGAGTTGAAGTTTGCTTTTGACCTGTACAACAAGCCCTTACATGTTACAAAAAAAAACAAGATAGCGATGTTAAACTCGAATCAACATAAGAATGAATCTGGTGTCGCGTTGATCATGGTTTTAGGGGTATTAGCGGTATGCATGCTGTTGATATCGCATTTGATGATGGTGAGCGAAGTCATCAGCCGTGAAGCGTTAGTGGTTTCCCGGAAGTCCCGTTTGCGTTATCAGGCTGAATCGGCAGCGGATTCGACATTTTGGATGCATTTGACCGATCGTCGCTTGTTCAGTAACCGTCGTCTGGGGCAGCGCGAAGATGACGAAATGCGTTTATCGAACAATTTTCCGCCCTGGATGCTGGATCGTCGTCCGCATCTATTTGATAATGGGCTGGTGGTGACCTATCTTTCGTCCGGGGAAGAGGGTTTTAAAGTCAGTGAACCGAATGCCTTGCGTGATTATATATCCTCGGATGAGGTCGATTTGTTGGAGGAAGTCGATATTTTTCTTGACATCCTGGGGGATTATACCGATGCGGATGACCTGCATAAATTATTCGGTATGGAAGCTGACCATTATGCTGCAGAAGGATTTCCCACGCTGCCGCGAAATGCTGTTATGGAATTCAAGGCTGAGCTCTACTGGCTGCCCAATTGGCGCAATGTCATTCCGGGCGAGATCGCCATTGTGCCGCCGTACGGACTATCCTTTCCGACGACAGCCCGGAATGCCAAGCCATCCTTTTTTTCGGCTTCAGAGGATAATATTCAGCGGATACTTGATTTGACGGAAAGTGAAATGGAAGAGGTGCGTTTTGCCCGCCAGCAATGGGAAGCAGACGGAACTGCGCCGGATGAAGTCCTTTCGGAAGAATTATGGAGCAAAGTGCGTAACGCGTTTGATTTCACGGAAAACAATCTGGCTGTAGTGACTGCGCTTGCTTTTGAACCGGATCGTTCGCTGCAAGGTTCGTATCGCATCACCCGGGAGGCAAATATGTCGAAAGCCACCTGCTACAGTGACAAGAAACTGCAGACGCTGGCCATCTGGGAACGGATTCTGGAGTGAAGACCAAGCCCCGTGGACGTGTTTTTAGAGCAACGAGCGCGGATCAACATCGATATAAATATTTACTTTACGGTCCCGGCGTAAGGTCAACGTGTGCCGGATACAGGCAACCATATTTCGGATGTGCTGCCCTCGTAAAAGCAGCTGAAAGCGATAATAGGTATTGATTTTGGCCAGTGGAGCCGGCATGGGGCCGATGACTTGCACTGTTTTATCCAGAGTTGGCTGAAGCTGTTCTGTGAATTTTTCTGCTGCGTTGCGTACACATTCTTCATCTGTACTGCGGAAATGCACCATTAGCATGCGTGAAAAGGGTGGAAATTCGAGGGCTTCCCGGCTGGGCATTTCAGCATCATAGAAGGCATGGAAATCATGTTTTTGGGCGGCCTGCAGGGCAAAATGATAAGGGGTATAGGTCTGGACGAGGACCAGCCCGGGGGTTTCTCCCCGTCCGGCTCGCCCGGCCATCTGGGTAATCAGTTGGAAGGTGCGTTCTCCGCTGCGGAAATCCGGCAGGTTTAGTCCCATATCAGCCTGTATCAGGCCGACCAACGTTACATTCGGGAAATCCAGTCCTTTGGCGATCATCTGTGTTCCGATCAGGATATTAATATGTCCTTTGCGGAAAGCGTCCAGGATTTTCCGATACGAATCTTTTGTGGTCATGCTGTCCGAATCCATCCGGGCGACCAGAGCCTGTGGGAAAAGGGCGCGGGTAATCGACTCAATTTTTTCTGTGCCGAAGCCTGCATATCGGATGCCGGGATCGCCGCATTTCGGGCATTTGGTCGGCGCTTGCATCTGGGCGCCGCATAGATGGCAAAGCAGTAATTCCTCTTTACGGTGATAGGTACAGGTGACACTGCAATGTTCACAGGTGGCGGTGTAGCCACAGCTGGTGCACTGCATTTGACTGGCAAAGCCCCGGCGATTCAGAAAAATCATTGTCTGTTCGCCACGAACCAGGCGTTCCTTGATTTGAGTAACCAAGCGGTTGGAGAAGATTGTGCCTTTCCCGGTCAGCGCTTTTTCCTGTGTCATATCAATCAATTCCACCAGCGGCATTGGGCGAAAGTCGATGCGGGAGGCCAGGTTGAGTATCTTATAGCGCCCCTTTTTGCAATTATAATACGTTTCCAAAGAAGGTGTTGCGCTGCCAAGCAAAACGGTGGCATGCTGCATTTTACCGCGCACCACCGCCACATCTCGTGCATGATATCGGGGGCTGTCTTCCTGCTTGTAACTGTTTTCATGTTCTTCATCGACGACAATCAGCCCCAAGGAACGAAAAGGCGCAAAGACTGCTGAACGCGGGCCGATGGCGATTAGACTGCGCCCATCATTGATCCGGCTCCATTCGTCAAAGCGTTCGCCATCGCTTAAACCGCTGTGCAGAACACTGACCAGATTGCCAAAACGCTGCCGGAAACGATCGCAGGTCTGCGGTGTCAGAGAAATTTCCGGCACCAGGACGATGGCTTGGCGCTGTAGTTGCAGGCAATGCTGGATGGCTTGCAGGTAGACTTCCGTTTTTCCGCTGCTGGTGACGCCATGCAGCAAAATGGTGGCTGCATCGCGTTTCTCCAGGGATTCGATGATTTTTGTCAGCGCTTCCTGTTGCTGATCGGTCAGTTTTTTGGGGCTGTCGGGTTGGATGATGGTATCTCGGAAGGGGTTTCGTTCAACGACTCGTTTTTCTTTACAGAGCCAGCCTTCCTGGCAGAGTTTATTGATCAGCTGTTCACTGGCATCGACCAGACCCAGCAATTCTTTTGTCGGCAGGGCACCCACCCGGTGTATGGTACGGATGAGCGTTTGTCTTTTTTCGCTGAGGGCGGTGAATTCTTCATTAAAATTGGCCGCTTTGGCGGTCAAGCTGACGAAAAAAATCTGTTTGTGTTCCATTTCGCCTCTGCGTACGACGGCGGGTAGCATGGCCCAGACGGCATTTTCCAGCGGACAACAGTAATATTCACTGATCCATTCAGCGAGTTTCAGCAGCTGGGGTGGCATTTGCTGTGCATCCGCTTCCAAACTCAACAGCGATTTGAGCGTTGCAAACGTGGAACTTTGCTTCAAGCGGATGACGTATCCGGGTTTGGCTTGATTTCGAAGTGGGGCAATGACCCGGCTGCCAACCCGGATTTGTGGGCGGAGCGAGGCCGGAATATGATAATCAAGTCCTTTATCCAGTGACAGATTAAAGACAACCTCGGCAATTTTGTCAGGGCTGGAGTCCAGCATGTTTTTGTTTCATTCCATAGTTGAAGATCGTGTGATTTTACCAAGCTTAACAATAATCGGCAAACAAATTTTCGCAAGCCGGAAGAAGCGGGAACTTCACCCCGTTGCTGGGAGTCTAAAATTTTTCAGGGGGCAGGTTGGGGTCGTGGCTCCATATAGCCGGCTAAGAGGCCGGGCGTATGGTTTTGTTTGTGACAAACGTGTTGCTGGGAGTTCCTTGGAAAAGCTTCTTTTGCAGGTTTGGCGGCGTGTATTTTCGGGGGGGGGACTTATATTAGCAGTTTGACTTGCAAATTTTGTGATGGTGTAACGAATATTATTGATGAAAAGGAGAACAAATCGATGGCCAAGAAGCATCAATTTAAAACTGAAGTACAGCAACTTCTGAATCTGGTAATTCATTCGCTTTATTCCAATAAGGAAATTTTTTTACGGGAATTGTTATCCAATGCCTCGGATGCGATTGACCGGGTTCGTTTTGAAGCGTTGAAAGAGGAAAGCCTTCTGGAAAATGATCCGGACTGGAAAATCAAGATTACGGTTGACAGCACGGCTCGTTTGTTGACCATTTCGGACAATGGGATTGGAATGACTTCGGAAGAAGTCGAGAAAAATATTGGCACGGTGGCGAATTCCGGTACCAAGCATTTTCTCGAACAGCTGCAAGAGAGTAAGGAGAGTTTGCTGCCGGAATTGATTGGGCAGTTCGGGGTTGGCTTTTATTCTGCCTTCATGGTGGCTGATAAAGTGACGGTGCTTACTCGCCGAGCTGGGGAAGCAAATACTGCAGTACGCTGGGAATCCACTGGCGATGGCTTTTATACTCTGGAACCCGCCGAACGCGAAAAACGCGGAACGGATGTCATCCTTCATGTGGCTGAAGAAAATGCAGAGTTTCTGGAAGAATGGAAGATTCGTAAGATCATCAAGAAGTATTCTGATTTTGTCGAGCATCCGATCTGCATGGATATTACCCGTGAAGAAGTGGAACGTGATGCGGATGGCAAGCCGGTGGAAGGCGCTGAGAAGAAGGTCACGGTCACCGAAGAGACCCTGAATTCCCGCAAGGCCATTTGGCTGCGCCCCAAGAGTGAAATCACAAAAGAAAATTACGACGAGTTTTATAAACACGTCAGCCATGATTTTCAGGAACCTTTTGAGACGATTCATTGGAATGTCGAAGGGCAGGCAGAATTCAAAGCCCTGGTATATATTCCGCAACGCGCCGGCACGGATCTTTTCATGCAGGAACAGAAGAACAAGGGACTCCAGCTTTATGTGCATCGGGTTTTTATTACAGACAATTGCGAGGAACTCCTGCCGAATTATCTGCGCTTCCTGCGAGGTGTCGTGGATTCTTCCGATCTCCCGCTGAATGTTTCGCGAGAAATACTGCAGGAAGCCCGCGCCCTGAAAATTATTCACAAAAATATCACAAAAAAAATTCTCGATACATTGGTTGAGATGAAGGACAAGCAGGCCGATCGCTATGATACCTTCTGGGTAAATTTTGGGAAAGTGCTCAAAGAAGGGCTGCACAGCGATTTTGAAAACCGTACCCGCCTGCAGGAACTCTTGCTGTTCGAAACCTCTTCAACCGAACCCGGAAAACGCAGTTCGCTGAGCGATTATGTCAAGCGCATGCCGGAATCCCAGAAAGAAATCTATTATCTTACGGCGGAAGACCGTAAGGCGGCGCAGAATTCTCCTCAGCTGGAAATTTTCAAAAGCAAAGGCTGCGAAGTCCTTTTCATGACCGATCCGATTGACGAGTGGATTGTCAATGATATTGGGACTTTTCAAGAGAAGAAGCTGACCTGCATTACGAAAGGTGATGTTGACTTGGACAGTGAGGAAGAAAAGAAAGCCAAAGAGGAAATCCGCAAAGCGGCAGCGGAAGAAAACAAGGATTTGTTGGCTCGTTTAAGTGAACTTTTGTCGGAGAAAGTCAAAGAGGTTCGTTTTTCCAAGCGTTTAACCGAGAGTGCTTGTTGTTTGGTCAGCGATGAGTGGTCGATGGGCGTTCAAATGGAAAAGATTCTCAAGGCTATGCAGCAGGAAGTTCCCACTTCCAAGCGGATTCTGGAGTTGAATCCGGGACATCCCCTGGTTGCCGGAATGCGCAAACTGCATGCCAAAGACAGTAAACATCCGAAGTTGGAGGAATACGCTCAGCTGCTTTATGATCAGGCGTTGCTGATGGCTCAAATGCCCATTGAAGACCCGCTGGCCTTTGCGAAACGGGTTAGCAACCTGATGACCGAAGAAGCGTCCAGAATTGCGGAATAAATGGCTTTGAGGCCACTATCTAGGAAGCGTGAGCTATGGAGCGCCGGCGTCCTCGCCGGCATCCGACGGAATTGTTTAGGGTCGGGGAAGCGGGCTAAAGCTCGCTGAGGCTACGCAGCCTAAAGGCTGAACTACAAACGTACCCGTCGCCCCTGCTCTTTGGTCGTGCATCTCAAAAAGGGCGTGAGCTATGGAGCGCCGGCGTCCTCGCCGGCATCCCGCATTGTGGTTCGTTTTCGTTCCGAAAAATGGAGATGTCCAAGTAGTTGCCGAGGCTAGAACTACAAACGCACACGTCGCCCCTGCTCTGCATGCGTTGCTTACAAAAATTCTTCTACAAATCAGGAAACAGTGGGATTATGGCAAAACTACGTTATGGAATCATTGGTGTCGGCGGATGCGGGACAGGCAAACATCTTGCCTCCTATTCGCTTCTGAAGGATGATGTGGATATTATCGCAGTCTGTGATATACGTGGTGGGCGGGCCGATGAAATCGCCGATGCTTACAATGTAGAAGCTTCCTTTACGGACTACCGGGAAATGCTGAAATCCGAGAATCTTGATTTGGTCAGCGTGGCTACGCCGAATCATCTGCATGCCCCGATCACGATTGCGGCATTGCAGGCCGGCTGTCATGTACATTGTGAAAAGCCGGCTTCGCTGACTCCAGCTTTGGTGCAATCGATGGTGGCGGCAAAAAACAGCTCTGGTAAAAAATTGATGATCGGCCTGAACAATCGTTTCACTACTTGGGCTCAGTTGGCGAAGCAGTGGATTGATGCAGGACGTCTTGGTGAAATTTATCATGCCAAATGTGGTTGGAAAAGGTGCCGTGGCATTCCGGGGAAAGGGGGCTGGTTTACCACAAAATCGCAATCCGGTGGGGGGCCGCTGATTGATTTGGGGGTTCATTTTCTGGATGTCACTAACTATCTGATGGGATTTCCGGTGCCCCAGTCGGTATCTGGGCAAACCTACAGTAAATTTGCTGACAAGCAGGCTTTTAATCCGCGAGCCAGCGGCTATACCGGCACCTATGATGTCGAAGACTTGGCCGTCGGTATGGTTCGTTATGCCAATGGCTGCACACTGGACTTAGAATTCAGTTGGGCGTCGAATATCGAAGAGGAGTACACCTTTGTGGAACTCTATGGCGAGCAGGGGGGCTTGAAGTATGAAAAAGGGAAACTGACCCTGATCGAGGATTTCAATGGCACGATCCTGAAAATGGCACCCTGTCTGGCACAGGATGAAAACTGGGGAAATGTCGAAACCAGACACTTTGTACATTGTATCAAGAATGACGAAGAAGTCCTGTCCAGGCCGGAAGAAGCCGTGATCGTTATGAAAATGATCTGCGGCTTGTATCAATCGGCCGAAATGGGTAAGGAAGTTCAGCTGAAAGGCTGACATTGTAGCGCTTGTTGCAGACGAAATGTCGGATGTTCGTCATGCTGGTGTGCGGATGATAATCAGGTGGACATGAAAGATGACAACGATAAAAGAAATGTTTTCGAAGTAGTGACTGCTGAGAGTCAATCTCCGGTAGCCAAATGGCATTATTGGCTGCAGATTCCGGAAGTGTGGATTATTGCTTTCTCGGTGATCTGTTTTGTTGTTCTGGCGTTGTGGTATGGCGGTCTGATGCTCGGGAGTGTCGAGCATGGGCACAAAAAGGCTGGGGTCTTGCTGGGTACAGTAGCGGCGCATCTGGTTGGTGGAGTGATCCCCGGGGTGAGTGCCTGCGCAGGATCGGTATTTTATTCCGCTTGGGAAAACATCCTGATCAACATGCTGGTTTCCTCGGGCATCGTCTGTCTGGTCTATGGTTTTTTCTGCTTGTCTTGTCGGAAATTGTTCCGCATCTCCTTTCTGGAAAGTGCCTTTCAGAGTTTGCAGAAATCTGCGGATTCCCAGAAGAAAACCTGGGTTCGCTTGGGAGTGCCGGGAATTTTCCTCTTTGTTTGGATTCCTTTTTTTATGACAGGACCAATTATCGGCTCAATTCTTGGCCGGATGATTGGCCTGGGAATTTTTGTCAACCTGTTTACGGTAATTTTTGCTAGTCTGACTTCGATTATGACCTGGGTTTTCTTCTGGGATCGACTTTCCAGATTCATCGGTGAAGTCTGGTTGGAAGCTGTATCCGTAGGCCTGGTCAGCTTGATCCTGCTGTATTTCCTTTTTGCCAGAATTCGTGAAATCTACCGGGGGCTGAAGAAAGGGACTTGAGATGGACTGCGCATGCCTGCAATGCCGGGAAATTTTTCGGCTCATTCTGTTGCTGATTTTGCTATTGACGGGTGCCTGCCGGACAATTGCTCCGCCTGAGACTGCTTTTTCGATTTGGCAGAAAGAATATCAGGGGATCGCAATGACCGCTATTGATCACTCGGATGGCTTGAACTTGTTCCTGCCGCCGGCAGCCATTTATTTTGCCTCAAAGCAAGCTGTCGAAACGCAGGCGCCCCAGATCCGACGAAAAGATATCGGGACTGCTCGCGAGGCTCTGGATCAATATTGCCAGGCTTGGACGGATTTGCTGCAGCGGAAACTGCCTGCCGGCATGGAATTGTCAGCGCCCTTTTCTCTGCCTTTGCCACCTTGGATGATGGTATTGCAGGAAGAGGACTTCCAGACGACGGTAAAATATTTGTACCAAGGCTTGGCACAGGCCGGACTGAGCAACGAGCAGAAACAGCATTTGCAGCAGCTCGTTTTATTTCATGAACAGCAGCGTTTGCTGGCTAATGTGTTGAACAGTTTTGATAAAATCAACCGCGGGCAAGATTGTGACCTTAATAAGGCAGTGCAGGAATTCCGGATTTTCCGAGAGTTCCAGCAGGAGTTTGCAGCAACGTTGAAAGAGGCATTGGCCGAAGACCTTCTTACCCCTGGTCAGAGGGTTGATGAATTGCTTTCTTCTCTGCTACAGGTGCCGCAGTTGGAAACTCCTCTGCGCAGTCTGCCCTCCCTTTGGATGGCCGTTCAAGAAGAAGCGGACAGGCCGATTGTGGCAAACAGAAAAACCCTTCAAGAGTGGCGTGACTTGCAGCCGGAAGCGTTGCGTTTTGCTGCTATCTGGGAGGATCTGCAAACGGGAACGCTACGGGATATGGCAGGATTCACTTGGCTGATTGTCAGCTTCCCCAGCCCAGAACCTGATCCTACAGCAGAGTTCTTCCTGATTTCCCGTCCGCTTCCTGAATCAAGCAAAGTCTATCTGAATGGAACCTTGCAGCCCCAGACCACGGATCAGTTCCTGGTTTTGGAACTGGCCGCGGCGACAGCGCCCGGTGAGGAACAATTGCTCGCCATACGCTTCGCGAATGCCGACCTCGGTAGCCCGCTCTGGCCCCCATGGCTAGTGAAACAACTGAAAAAAACAGCCCCGGAAACAGAATAATGCAGAGCAAGGATGGATTGCCACAGGACAAATATAATCGGGTACTCCCCCTCCCTGTTTCCTTTTTCCTTTTGTAGAGCACTGCTCGCGTGCGCGTACATTTTTTAGGGATAGGAGGTCCCCCGGTTGGGTGGGCTGGCTGATTTCTGCGTGACAACGAAAAAATAGCTTCCCGGAGTAAATTTTCAAGCAGAATCATACACTATCATAAAAAGTCATGGAGCGTCCATGAAAGCTTAGAAATTCCTAAAAAGCTTGTGAATTTCTATGAGAGTTAGTGAATTTCTATCACAGGCATCCCATAGCAATAGTAGAATTCACATACTAACGCATAACAAGCTCCATCAAGAATGCAGATGGGATATGGAGCGCCGGCATCCTCGCCGGCATCCCGGATTTTGGTTCGTTGGCGTCCTAAAAAACCGAGGCGTCAAAGTCAAACTTCCGGCTCTTATTTTTTTTTTGAGCGGACGGAGCCAGAAACTCTGAATTTATTTGGGTCTGTGGGACAGCATAAGGCAAAACCCGTTGTGAAGGAATGGTGGTGACGAATCCCAACAAGAAGAAAAGCTGCGGAACAGCAGTTGAAACATCCTAAAACGGGAAAATGAGTGCCGAATTCCAGTGGAGTAGAAGAAAGCAGAAAATCAAAAATTGGTTTTAGCAAGAAAACAGTTCATTAAGGAGAAAAATTGGATTGGATATGCCAGTCTTAGAAGCCTATGGGATGACTGTGAATTTCTATGAGATCGATCATGATTTTCGGCCAAGTTTAACTTGAAGGGTCAGAGGGGGTGGCCGATTACAGGCAAATTTTCGGGGCGATCGTGGAAAAAGACAGGGTGGGATTGTTGTCATCCTTCCGGGGCATTATATTAACGATTGTTTGAGCCAAACACGACAAAAGGGGCATGCTAATACCCTTTTCAGATACCGCGATGAAGCGATGGCGGATGTAAAGTACAGGCAGTCAGGAGAATAAAGCATGAGTCGAAAATTTAATATTGCAGTTGTAGGTGCCACCGGAGCTGTCGGCGTTGAGATACAGAAAACGCTGGAAAAGCGGAATTTCCCATTGCAGAGCTTGCGTTTGCTGGCCTCTGCGCGTTCGGCCGGCAAAGAGATGAGCTGTATGGGGCAGACTTGGAAAGTCGAAGAACTCACGCCGGATTCTTTTCAGGGGATTGATATTGCATTGTTCAGTGCGGGTGCCGGCATCAGCCGCGAGTTTGCGCCGCATGCAGTGAAAGCGGGTGCGGTAGTGGTGGACAATTCCAGTGCTTTTCGGATGCAGAAGGATACCCCGTTGGTTGTTCCGGAAGTGAATCCCGAAGATGTCAAAAAGCATCAGGGGATCATTGCCAATCCGAACTGTACGACGATTATTATGTTGGTGGCTTTGAAACCCTTGTATGATCTTTCGCCAATTCGGCGAATTGTTGTCAGTACGTATCAGAGCGCCAGTGGAGCCGGTGCCAAAGGCATGGATGAACTGGTCAGCCAGACGGAGGCTTATCTGAAAGGGGAAACCATCGAGCCGCATTGCTTCCCGTATCCCTATGCCTTCAATCTGTTCAGCCATAATACCGATATCGGAGAAAATGGCTACAATACCGAAGAGATGAAGATGCTTTACGAAACGCGGAAGATTCTGCATGACGATCAGATTCAGGTTTGTCCGACTTGTGTGCGTGTCCCGGTGCTGCGTTCGCATGCCGAAGCGATTGTCATTGAACAGCAGCGCAAGGTTTCCATTGAGGAAGCTCTGGCGGTTTTGAGCAAAGCGCCAGGCATTAAAATCGTCAACGATGCCGTAAAAAATCATTATCCGATGCCTTGCGAGAGCAATGAACAATATGATGTACTGGTTGGGCGTTTGCGGTATGACATGAGTTTACCAAACAGCCTCGCTTTATTTGTTTGTGGGGATCAATTGCTCAAAGGCGCGGCTCTGAATGCTGTGCAGATCGCTGAATTGCTGTAAGTTTTCAGTGCCTTTCCGTGATCGACTGACAGGAGGTTTCATGCTGAGAATACGAGTTTTGCTGTATGCGATCGCGATTGGCCTGAGTCTGCAGCCACTTGCAGCGTTTGAGCCAGGCATGCCGACGGTACCTTGGTTTGACTATGTGAAAAAGCCGATGCATCTGCCAGCGGATCGCGGACGTCTTTTCTGCCGGGAATTGCGCCAGGCTCTGCTGGCTGGCAATACGGTTGAACAGATCGAACAGCTGGCGCCTGACGATGCGAATCCCAGAGTCCTTTTTATCAGCCTGGGCGATGGGATCTGGCCGGAACGTACGTATTTCGGAGCCGGCTATACGTTTTCATCTGCACTTCGTCAAGTGCTGACGATTCTTCAGAATCGGGAACCGCTCTATGCGGAAATCATCACTGCCCGGTTAAAAAAAGATATTGCCGTAGCCGGAGATGCTCCGATTCCGTCTTCTTGGCAGGAGAAGTTAAAAAATCCGGGTTTCTGGTCGGATTTGCGCTTGGATATTGTGCAGTCTGCCTTGCCGGTGGAAGGCTTTTCGATTCGTCACTCGAAAATCCAACTGACCAGCTTGAATGGGTTGGCCTTTCGTCCTGCCGATGGTCTCGCCTTTACCGCAGCGCAAATGATGGGGCGTTATCTGATTACTCCGGAACGCTATCTGAATGAACGACAGATCAGCGAATTGATCTCCGAATCCGATAATTGGGATGCCCTGAAAACTTGGCTGCAGATGGCCAATTCAGCACAAGAAGGCCGTATCTGTCTCTTTGAATATGACAGCTATTTTGCATCACCGGCTTCTTGCAAACGCTTATTCCGTGGACATCCCACCCAGACCGGGGCTGGTGATGTAAATCCTCTCGAAATAGCAGAAGAAGCAGGCGAACGCCTGTTACAAAACCTGCTGGATAATGGTACTCTTAAGTATTTCTTTCCGGAATGGCAGCACAGTCGTCAGGGGGAGCGGGAATTTCTTTCCTGTCAAGCCGAATTGGCGCTGGCGTTTGCCCGTTTGGGCAAGGCCAGCGGCCAAGAAAAGTATACGCAGGCTGCGCAAAAAGTTACCCTGGGGCTGTTGAAAACCTGCAAAAGCAGTACTGGCAGCAAACCTTATCGTTATATTGTTGAAGATGAGGAGTTGCCGGTGGAGGAAAAGCAGCAGGATCCCCGTCTGCTGGTTAACCTGCATACAAATGCTCTGGTTTGTCTGGCACTGCTGGAAAGCGGACTGGCTGAGAAGACCGACGAGTATCGGCTGCTCTGCCGTGATCTGGTGGCATTTCTGACTCGCCAGCAACAGCGTAATGGTTCGTTTGTCAATGTGCTGATTTTCCCCGGAATGGAGCGCCCTCTGGAAGAATTTTTCAGCGAAGAGGGCAAGCTAGAAACGGTTGCACTGGCGGCTTTGGCAATTGAGGCATACAGCAGACTGGACAAGGAGAATGAAGCAATCTTGATAAAACGCTATGAGTTGGCTCTTTCCTTTTTGCTGGAGCAGCTCAGTGAAGAGAAGGATCTGCGCGCACTGCCCTTGTCTCCGTGGCTGGTCGAATTGCTTTGTCGGAAGAGCAGTCCATCTCAGGAATATGTCATGCAGGCCGGGCGTTTGGCTATTGCTGCGAGCTTGGAAGTCAATAAAACGCCATTGTTCCCGGACTTTTTCGGTGTCCCACGTGATTTTCCCAGTATGACGGCTGCGGCAGAGCATACTTGGATTATTGCTGCGTTGAGCAACTGGCTTTTGCAACGCGGCGAAGAGAAATTGGCAACGGATTTTCTCGCTGATGCTTGGCCAATCTGGGTTTTTCAACAGCAAGCTATCCTCGAGGAGGCCGCTGCTTCCTCCCTGCCACGCCCCAATCTGTATTATCACCTTTTCCGGGATCACTTGGAGGATTTTGGCTTTGACTTGAATGGACAAACCACGCAGATTCTCAGTATGCTGATGATCACTAATTGCCTGAAAAATGTCGCTGGGCAGAAATTTCCCAAGCAGCCGGCGGCTCTGGAGGCTTGGCATCAATGCTGGCAGATGATGGATCAGCATCCGTTTTGTCTGGATCGCAGTCTGGTACAGCGAAGCGTTGAAGGTGGCAGTCTGCGTCACAGCGTGGGTACTCTCGAACGTGGACAAAGCGTGACGGTAAAGGCCAAAGGCGGCAGACTGGTCGGCGGCGAGCCTTCGGTCAGTGGTCGCGTCTTGGAACGAAAATCCCGTTCCGGCAAACGCAAATGAAGGCTGAATACAGCTGGTTGTTCCGGGAATGTGGCTTCATTACTGGAAGCTCCGGGCACATCCTTGGGAACCCCGTCGCTGGATGCTCCGGATCCTCCCCGTTCTATCCCTGGCAATCTGCCGCATTCGCCTTTCGGATCAGCTATTTATCATCTGTTAAAAGGGTAGCGTAGCAAGCTGTTTTGGGCAGAAGACCGGAGCTGGAAGCTCCGGGCACATCCTTGGGAATCCCGTCGCAGGATGCTCCGGATCCTCCCCGTTCTATCCCTGGCAATCTGCCGCATTCGCCTTTCGGATCAGCTATTTATCATCTGTTAAAAGG
>JBAXYW010000064.1:0-13756 GCA_041670605.1 Lentisphaeria bacterium | reverse complement strand
TGACTGCCGGTTTTTTTTCCGGTTGTCTGCACAGTTCGCATGAAGTCAAGACCGTAAGTGAGGTCAAGCCGATCGAAATCAAGCCCATTCATATCACCATTGATATCAATGTCAAGGTCGATAAAGCCCTTGATGATTTCTTTGGTGATATTGATCAATCCGCAACACATCCTTTGAAGGAGACTGCAAAATGAAAAAACTACTTGTCGCATTATGCCTTTTCTATTTTTGCTGCCCGATTTTTGTCCCTGTCCTGCAAGCAAAGGATGCCCAGACCATCAAACAGGATATGATGAACCGGCTGCCACGCATCAATGAATTGAAAAAACAAGGTAAGATCGGTGAAAACCACAATGGCTTTTTAGCACTTGTCCAGAAAAATCTCGGGGCTGCGGATCAAGCTTTCCTGGAAGCCGAAAATGCTGACCGGAAAGCGGTCTATGAGGCCATTGCCAAGCAACAGGGAACGAGCTCTGAACTGGTCGGGCAATTGCGGGCAAAAAAAATATACGAGCATGCGAATTCCGGTGAATTCCTGATGAAAGAAGACGGCAGCTGGGCTCAAAAATAAGCTGACCTCCATGGTCTCACGGATCGAGTTTCTGGTACCCGCTGATTTTTCATTACTCCGAGCCCAAGCGTTTTTTTCTTCATGGATATTCTACAGATTATTTGGATCGGAGTCGTCGTTTTTCTGGCCGGAATGCTGCAAAGTGCAATTGGTTTCGGGTTTGCCCTGTTTGCTACGCCTCTGCTGATCTTGTTGGGGCTTCCCTTGCCCAGTGTCATTGTCCTAGTCTCAACTTGCTCGATGACGCAGTCCACGCTTGGAGCCGTCAAACTGCGCCATGAGGTGCCTTGGCGACTCTCTCTACTGGCAACAGTCGTTCGCTGCTTAAGTGTGGTTGCCGGCTTGTTTCTTCTAAAGAAGCTGTTGGGTTTCAGCACCGTACAGATCCGGATGGCCATCGGTTCCATCCTTTGCCTTCTGGTCATTTTGCAGATCTTTTATCATCCCATCCCGCGCCCCCGAATCCACTGGATATGGGGGGGGCTGGCTTTCATCGGCAGCGGATTGTTGTCCGGTATCTGTGGTATGGGAGGCCCACCTTTGGTCTTGTGGGTGATGGCGCATGATTGGAACAATCAGAAGAGCCGGGCTTTCCTTTTTGCAACTTTTGCGGCGGCCGTTCCTGTTCAGATCGCGTTGATGGGGCTGAATTTTGGTCGAAGCATTCTGGGAAGTATTGCCCTTGGTTTGCTAATGTTGCCCCTGATTTATCTGGGCTCCTCTATCGGCCTGCCGATTGGCAACCGCATGAGCAAGGAACGTTTGCGCAAGGTTGCCTATGCCGTTTTGCTGATCATCGGTATCAGCGCAATCGTACCAGCTTTCCTGCAACGCTGAAGATCGTATACTCCGCACGCAACACGTAGGTTAAAGCCGACGGAGAACACCGCCTTGTCGAAAGTCCTGTTTCCTGAAAAAGTTCCCAGGGTCTTTCCTTCCCGGCGGTTGCTGAGCAATTCCCCAGATTCCAAAAAAGAAATCGTTTTTTCTCAACGCAAGTGGAAAAACGACAAAAACTGAATTATATTACCCGCTTAAATACGCACCGCAAGATTGATGAATTTCTGGTTGATTTCCAGAATCTTATGTGTTTTTTTTGTTTCTACATAGTATGGCAGGGAGTTTTTTAGATGCATTGGATTGATTGGGTTATTGTTGCGTTACCGATTCTGATTGTCTTTTTCATTGGTTGGAAATCACAGCGTTATGTTACTGGAGTTGCGGATTTTCTTACGGCTGGGCGAGTTGCCGGACGCTATGTTGTCTCGGTTGCCAGCGGCGAAGCTGGTATGGGGCTGGTCAGCCTGGTCGCGATTTTCGAAATGTATTACAATAGCGGCTTTGCCTTTCAGTTCTGGAATGGTATCAGCGCGCCAATCGGCTTGTTTCTTGGGCTAACCGGCTACTGTATTTATCGCTTCCGCGAAACTCGCGCCATGACAATGGGACAGTTTTTCGAGATGCGTTATAGCCGTAAATTCCGTATTTTCGCAGCCATTTTGCAGAGTATATCCGGGGTCGTAAACTATGCCATTTTTCCGGCGGTTTCGGCCCGTTTCATCATCTATTATTGTAATCTGCCGCTCCACTTTGACTTTCTCGGCATGACTTGGGCGACCTTTCATGTGGTCATGCTCCTCTTCCTGGGGCTCGCCGTGATGATTGTCACCCGTGGCGGTCAGATCACGGTCATGGTCTGCGATTGTGTTCAGGGACTGCTGAATTATCCGTTGATGGCCGTTGTCGTCATTGCGATTTTATTCCGTTTTTCTTGGTTCGAGGAGATGGCACCGACCCTGCTGGATCGTGAAATCGGCAAAAGCATGCTGAACCCCTTTGACGTCAATAAGCTGCGCACTTTCAATTTATTCTATGTGATGGTCGGGATTATCAGCAACGTCTTTAACCGCATGGCCTGGTCCGGAACGCAGGGATACAACACCGCCGCCCTGAATGCCCACGAACAAAAAATGGGACAAGTACTGGGAACTTGGCGCAGCGCTTTTAATATCATGCTTTACCCACTACTGGCCATCGCAGCCTATACTCTTTGGCATAATGCAAATTTTGAAAGCCAACGGACTGTGGTACGCCAGGAACTCGCACAAACCGCGATCGAAGAGCTGGCTCCTGCTTATGCTGGCTTGGTTACGGTCAACGATCAGGGTAAAAACCCGGAAACACTTGAAAAATTACGCAAGAATTCTCCGAAACAAGCCGCCTTGCTGGAACAGCTTTCCAACGGAACGATCAACCATCCGGCGCCTGCTCTGGCCACTACCGGCAGCAATATCGATGACTTGCACGCGTTGCGCCGCAAAAACCTGGTCAGCTGGGATACGCATGCATTGAATCCAGAGCAGGTTGAAAAGCGCGTTGAGCTGTTGAAAAGTGAAGATCCGGCTCTGCATAAAAAAACGATGACCATTCACAATCAGATGCGGGTGCCTTTAACGTTGCGTTTTATGCTGCCGATCGGTGTCACCGGCGTTCTCTGCGCCATCGCCATTTTTCTGATGATCAGTACTGATACGACCTACCTGCACAGTTGGGGAAGCATCATCGTTCAGGATGTCATCCTGCCGATCCGTGGGAAGCCCTTAACTCCGCGTCAACAGCTGCTGCTCTTACGGCTGTCTATCACCGGAGTGGCTTTTTTCGCCTTTGTGTTCAGCAGTATCTTTGCCCAAGTCGATTACATCATGATGTTTTTTGCCATTACCGGTGCCATCTGGCTGGGCGGAGCGGGATCCTGCATTGTTTTTGGTTTATACTGGAAGCGTGGCACTGTAGCAGGAGCCTGGGCGTCCCTAATTGCGGGTTCCTCGATTGCAACCTCCGGCTTTGCCGTTCAGTACAGCTGGGTGAAATATATTTATCCCTGGTTGCAACGACACGACCTGCTGGATGGGGTTGCGAGCTTTTTTGCCCATGCTTCGGCTCCCTTTGAACCCTTTATCGTCTGGCGGGTGACGGCAACAAGTTTCCCGATAAATTCCCAGGAAATTTATTTTCTGGCTCTGGTGACTTCGATCATCCTGTATGTTACGATTTCGTTGCTGACTTGCAAACAGCCTTTCAATATGGACCGGATGCTGCACCGCGGCATATACCATCGTGAAGGGGTAGCATTGAAAAAGACCAAATGGAGTTGGTCAAAGATGCTTGGTATCAATGAAAACTATACCCGCGGCGACCGCATCCTGGCTTGGAGTGTCTTCTTGTGGAGTTTTGTCTTCCGCTTCTGCATCGTCTTTGTCGGCTTTATTATCTGGAATTTGATTTCACCTTGGCCGAAACATTGGTGGGCCAACTGGTTCTGGATTGACTACATCTATGTCATGGGACTGAATGCAACCGTCACAATCTTCTGGTTCGGTATCTGCGGCACCCGCGATCTGATTCGCATGTTCCGTCGCCTTGATGCCCGTACTGAGAATGCCAGCGTCCTGGATGACGGACGTGTCGAAGGCCATATTAGCGCAGATGATGTGGCTCTGGTAGCGAAAGTCGAAGACAAGACAATCTCAGAAACCGATGATCTCTAATTCGCTAACGAAAAAGGCGGAAATAAAAACCGCCTTCCCTGAATGATCCGATGGGCGGCTCTTTGTGGCCGCCTTTTTTTATGCGTACGGCGGGTTCGTTGCTTCCGAAGAAAAGGCATGAAATAGATCAGCAAACAGCCATTGAAGCCCTTCTACCTCCTTCACCCGCATGCATAAGACCGCAGCAGCTCGAGACCCATTACTTTCAGTTCTGTTTGCCCGGCTCTCCGGGTCACGGATCACAACTCGATATCATGTTTACAGGTTATATTATCACGTTTGAAGGGATTCCTTTGACGAAGCACAATCTCTGATAACACCGTCTTTGCAGACGCTAATTGATCAAACGTTGCTTTGCGGATCAATCCGGCCCCTCCCCAGAGTGACCGGTGCTTCATTGCAGCAGCAATACAGGAACGATTTCGAATGAAACAACTTCTTTTTGAAGCCCTGAAGAATTGTCCCGCGGATTATGCTGAAATCCGCTACGAAGAACTCGATGGCAGCTCTTTCAGTTATCGGGGCAAAGATCTCGAAAAAGCGCTTACCGCACGCAATAATGGCGGTTTAATCCGGGTTTGTGTCAATGGCGGTTGGGGGACTTGTGAGTTTGCCACACTAGAACATCTACGCGAAAAAGTCCTCGAAGCCTGTGCGGATGCGGCATTGGTCGGACAGGAAAAAACCCTGCTGGCAGAATGTGACCCGCAGCCTGATTTGCTTGCGGAAGCAAAATTTATTCATGATTTTCGCGGCATTTCGTTTGATGAGAAACTCTCTTTAATTCAGCATTATAACCAGATTCTTCTGCAGAGCAGCCCGGAAATCGAATCCAGTTCGGTAAATTATACGGAACGTTTTCGTACCATCTATTTTGCCTCCACCCGGGGGCTTTACCATCAAAAGCAACTTCCTCTGGTAGTTTTAAGCCTGTCGGCGATTGCTCGGCAGGGAGATCAGGTACAGCACACTTCGGAAAGTTTTTCTTCGGTGGATGATTATCGGGTCGTACTGAACCGGGAAGATAAAGCTCTGGAAATCGCACAACGAGCCGCCGCTTTGCTGAAAGCCCCAAAGTGCGAAGGCGGACGGCATACGGTCATTCTGCGCCCGGATTTTGCAGGAGTTTTCATCCATGAGGCCTTTGGGCATTTGAGTGAAGCCGATTTTTTGTATGAAAACAAAAAACTTTGTGATCTGATGCAACTTGGACGAAAAGTCGGAGTTGCGGAATTAAATGTGGTTGACGACGGAACACTGCCCGGCATGGTTGGAACCATGCCGGCGGACGATGAAGGCACTCCCCCACAATGTACAACGTTGATCCGCAACGGTAAGCTGGCCGGCCATCTGCATTCGCTTGAAACAGCCGGGAAAATGAAGGCTAAACCGACCGGCAATGCACGCACGGTCAATGCTTCTCACAGCCCGATTGTCCGCATGACCAATACCTATATCAAACCTGGCCCTCTAAGTAAAGAAGCCCTTTTTGCCGGGGTCAAAGAGGGAATTTACGCATGTGGGATGTATGGCGGTCAGACGATGATGGAAATGTTCACCTTTTCCGCGTCGCATGCCTATCGGATCCATAATGGGCAATTGGGCGAGCTGGTACGTGATGTCGTAATGACTGGAAACGTTTTTGAAACGCTCAATTCAATCGACGGTATTGCCAATGATCTGACAATTACCAACCGGGGTGGAGGTTGCGGCAAAGGAGGACAAGCGCCATTGCCAGTGACTTTTGGTGGTCCGCATATTCGCATTCAGGATGTCCTGATTGGTGGTTGACAGCCCTTGGCACACATAAATGAGCAGTTGGAGAAGATGATGGCATATTTTCAAAAGAAACAGATAGACAAAGTTCAGCAGTGTCTCGAACTGGCACGCCACCAAGGAGCCAGCGGAGCTGCAATTGAACTCAATCATGGCAATTCTTACAGTTGCAGTTATGAAGCCGGTCGGTTGAAACATACTGCACTGAGTGAATCCCTTCGTTATGATATTCAAGTCCTTGTCAACGGACGGCGTGGCACCGCCAGCGGCAATGTCATGGACGCGATGGAAAACATGCTGGAACGGGCACTGACCCTGGCAAAGATCGGAGCGGTTTCGCATTTTGACCAATATCCAGCACCAGGAACCTATGCAAAAGTGAAATTTTGTTCGAACAGCCTGAAACTTCTGACCCGGGATAAATTAATTGCAGATTGTGGCGAGCTGGTAGAAACAATGAAGGAATGGGATCCGGATATGGAAATCGAAGCCGGTGGTGGACATAGCGAAAGCGAAGGTTTTATCGCCAATACCGGCGGATTTTTTCAGCCGATTGGAGAAACCAGCTGGGCGCTGGGAGCCGGTTTTACCAAAATCACCGGGGAAGACATGCTTTTTGCCGGTGAAAGCCGAACCTGGGGCGAAGTCAATCATCTCTATGATATTGCTTTCCTGAAAAATAAACTGCAGGAAGATTTTACTTATGGCAGTCGACTTGCCGAATTCAAAGGGGCAAAATTACCGGTACTGCTGGCTCCTCCCGTTGTGCGTCAATTTATGGCACCAATTCTGGGTGCTTTGAATGGACGCGATGTCTATAAAGGAATTTCTCCTATGCGGGAGAAACTTGGCAAAGCAGCCTTTGCCAGCAATTTAACCATTACCGATCAGCCACATCTCGATTTTGCGCCTGGATCTGCAGTTTTTGACAATGTCGGTTTACCAACCCAGCCGGTAACCTTGATCGAACAGGGTCGCATTAACATGTTTTTATATGATTATGACAGCGCTCACTTGGCTGGAGTAGCACCAACCGCGCATAGCGGCTGTACCCCCTATAATTCTCGCATTACGCCAGGCAACTGCCCCGCAAAACAAATGCTGGCCACCATCAAACGGGGAATTTACGTGCAATCCCTGTTAGGATTTGGGCAAAGCAATCTGGCCAATGGAGATTTTTCCTGCAACATCGCTGTGGGTTATCTAGTCGAAAACGGAGAAATTATCGGACGAATCAAAAATTCCATGATCGCCGGCAATATTTTTGATTTGTGCAGCCGGGAATTTCACATCAGCTCAGATTACGAAGCCAACTTTCAGACGCCTCATTTTTTCTTCCCGGAAATCAATCTGACCACAAAACAGTAGGTGTTAACACACTTGAGGTGGACTGGTATCCACAACCTAATAATTTGGTATTGTCCGCAATGTGGTTGAAAATTTACTGCCCGCTTTTGTCAAATTAAATGCGCCTGATAGCATTTCAAGTGGTGCGTTTCGTTTTTCAATTGGCTCCATAACATTCTCATCAAAAATTAAATTCATACTTGTTGTTTTTATGGCAAGCGGAATTATATTTTGATTGCCATCACAAAAGCAATGTTTTTGATTTTTTTTTGAAAAATGAAGTTTTACGGGCGCATGTTAAAGGGTTGATATTTGCTTTAATAAAGTTGCGAAAACCATGTTGATAATTATGTTAATAAAGTTATCAATATAATTATCAACAGACTTTTAATACTTTTATGATTTTCTTAATTTCTTGATAAACAACAATTTAACAAAGAATTCACAAAAAAAAACTGAATACTATTAGTATTTTGATAGGTTTAAAGAAATACATCATAAGAGAAAGCTGTGCATAACCTGGCCGAAACAATGAATGGCCGGAAAACATGAGAGGAAGAAAGCGATGAAGCTGACGATTACTACTGAAAATCTGTTATTCGGTTTACGTCGTGTCATGACGGTTATTGGCAATAACGTAGCCAATCCCATCATGAATAATTTTTTATTGGAAGCGGGAGAAAATACCTTGCAGGTCACGGGTGTGGATAATGAAATTCGCACCCGGACGGAAGTCGCTTCTTTGGTCTTTGATCCCGGAAAAATCACCCTGCCAGGCAAGAAATTTTATCAAATTGTTTCGGCTTTACCTGCAGGTGATGTCAGCATCGAAACTCTGGAAGAGGACGAAGAAGTAGTGGCATTATCCTGTCAGAAAGCATCTTATAAGATTCGTGGTTTGAATGCTTCCGGGTATCCTGAAATGGATGATTTTGTTGAAGAATGGTCTTTTAGCATGCTGGCCAAAGAGTTGGTATCTTCTTTGTCCAAGGTATTTTATTCCCGCAGTGATGATGAATCCCGAAAAGTTCTACATGGTGTGCTGCTCAGTGTTCGAGCCGGCATGTTGACAGTGGCTGCGACGGATGGCAGACGCTTGGCTCTGGTGGAAAAAGTCATTAATGGACAAACCGACGACATCAAGGATAGTGATATTATTCTGCCCTATAAAACAGTTTCCGAACTGATTAAGAGCTTGGATACATCCAAAGATGTGAAAATCAGCCTTTCTGCCGCTGTGGCAGTGTTTGAGACGAAAAGCACGAGGATTATCAGTAAATTGGCGGAAGGTAGCTATCCGAATTACCGCTCCGTGATCCCGGATCATTTTTCGCAGAAAGTCGCGATGTCTCGCGTCGCTTTTGCGGATGTTTTGAATCGTATTGCTCTGGTGGTCAGTGATAGTAGCGGATCCATTAATCTGGATCTTTCTACCGCACAAATTAATGTTTGGGGAAAAAGTGTCGAATATGGGGAAGCTAGTGAACCTATTGAAGTATCCTATGATGGCGAACCCATGAATATTGCGTTTAATCCGGAATTTTTTATAGAGCCGTTAAAATATCTGGAATGTGATCAAGTCATCATGAAATTCAATGACAACGCCAGCCCGGTGGCCATTTGCGGTGACGAAGGCTTTCTGTATATTCTGATGCCAATGCGTAATTGATCGCAGCGCATGGCGGTATCTCTCGGTTGTTTTTGCCTTTTTTTTCATTGGCCGGACTGATATCAGCCCGGCCAATGTATTGCTGAGCATGCGATGTTATCTCACCTGAAATTAGTCCATTTCCGAAATTATGAGCACTGTGAAATTGATTTGCAGCCCGGCTTGAATATTTTGGTGGGTGCCAATGGACAGGGAAAAACCAATCTTCTGGAAGCCATTTATTATCTGGCTTTGTTGCGTTCCTTCCGTACCACACAAATCAGTCATTTGAAACAATGGCAGCAGGATGGTTTTTTTCTATCAGGAGAATGCCGACATAAGGACGGCGAACGCTTGACCTTGGCGGTGTCCTATGGCAATGAACGAAAACTAGCGGTGAATGACATCCCAGTTCATAAAGCGAGTGACTTCATTACTCGTTTTATCTGCTCAACTTTTATTCCGGAAGACTTGGAAATTGTTAAGGGAGGAGCCGTTTTACGGCGACGTTTTCTGGATATTGCACTGAGCCAGTTGTCAACGGCGTATTTGCGAAATCTGCAACAGTATACTCTGGCTTTGCGAAGCCGGAATATCATGCTGAAAAAACCGGAAAAATATTCCCGTAATACGATTACGGCCTATGATTATATGTTGGTGGAAAAGGGCATTGCCATTGAAGAAGCACGAAAAGAATTTCTTGTTAAACTCAATCTCGCCCTGCTGGAACAATCACAATCCTTTTTCGGCCAACACAAAACACTTTCACTGAAATATATTTCCGGAATCAGTGCCGGTGGAAAAACCTCGCCTTGGCTTGATGACGATCAGAAACAAATTTATCAGGAAATCCTGCAACATAATTATGAACGGGATTGCCGGGAAGGAAATACCCGTTTTGGACCGCATCGTAGTGAAATGAATTGCCTGCTCGCGGGAAATCATCTCGCCTCCTTCGGCTCCGAAGGCGAATGCCGGATTGCGGCCTTGGCCTTGCGCTTTGCCTGTTTGCAGATCATGCAATTGGAATTAAATCATCAGGAAGTTACCTTGATTGTCGATGATGTGATGGGAGAACTCGACCCCCAACATCGGAAAATTTTTTTTCAACAATTGGAGCACTGCGGACAAGTCCTGATTGCCAGTACAGAAATTCCTACAGAATTAAGCGTAGACAAAACCCTTTTCCAAGTGAACGGGGGGCGGATTTTGGCGCAGTCATGAACAAGTTCTTATTGACAACCCATAGGAGCTGATATTCTCCAATGAAAACTTGCATTTTTAGCTTTTATCAGATACGTTATTAACCATGCTTTGAATAAGGTAGGCTGTATTTTTATAACATGTGAAACCAGCAGGGGATAGACTGTGGTAGGGCAAGATGATTTTATTATTGATTTAATGCTGGCTCGAGGACTGATTAATGAGGATATTATCAATCAGGCCAAAGAAAAACAGCATGATGAATCGCTCGAATCCGTATTGGAAGCTCTCTATGCCATGAAAGTGGTATCCGATTCGGATATTACCCAATTGCTGGCGGCAGAATACGGTATGGATACGTATGACTTTGAACACGCCAAAGAAAATATCCCGGATGAAGTCATTCAGATGATCCCGGGAAAAATTGCCAAACGCTATGAAGTCGTGCCAATCTCGATGAATAGTGGAATTTTGCGGATTGCTATGGCGGATCCTGCCGACATCGAATCCTTGGATGTGATCCGGCATCTGATGAAAATGGATGTGGAAGGAGTCATCGCCTCGCGAAAACAAATTTCCAAGGCTCTGGATTTTTATTACGGCAGTGAAGATGGCACGGTCGATCAATTTCTCAGTGATATGACCGAAGTGACAACCGATATTACCATCGGTACGACGTCGGATGTCACTACCGAAGTCGATGGCCAGGGAAATGAAGAGGATGCAGCGCCGATTATCCGCTTTGTCTCATTGATGATTATCGAAGCCTTTCGTACCCGTTCTTCGGATATCCATCTCGAACCGATGGAAAAACGATTCCGTATCCGATACCGTATTGATGGAGTACTTAATGAGGTCGAAAGCCCACCAAAATATCTGCAAAATAAAATTCTTTCCCGACTCAAACTGATGGCCGGAATGGATCTCTCCGAACACCGTATCCCCCAAGATGGACGAATCCGCATCACGGCGATGGGCCGGGAACTGGATTTGCGAGTATCGGATATTCCAATTACCCATGGCGAATCCATCGTCATGCGTATTCTGGATAAAAGCGGCGTCATGCTGGGCATCTCCGAACTCGGATTCCTGGAAGATGACCAGGAAATCATCTATAAAATTTTAAATCTTCCGGATGGTATTTTTCTGGTGACCGGCCCTACCGGTTCCGGGAAAACCACCTCGCTTTATTCATTCCTGCATACCTTGAATCAGCCAACTCGTAAAATCATTACTGCGGAAGACCCTGTCGAATATGAATTATCCGGTATCAATCAAGTACAGATCAACAGTGATATCGGATTGACCTTCGTCGCAGCTTTGCGAGCCATGCTGCGACAGGCCCCAAATATCATCATGGTTGGTGAAATCCGCGATTCGGAAACCGGTGAAATTGCTATTAATGCGGCTTTGACAGGGCATCTTGTTTTCAGCACTTTGCATACCAATGACGCACCATCTGCTATTACCCGTTTGATTGATATGCACATCAAACCCTTCCTGATTGCGTCGTCTTTACGTGCCGTTATGGCGCAACGTCTGTTGCGACGACTCTGCAAACAGTGCAAAGCCCCCTATACCCTCACAGAGCCGGAAATCGAACAATTGGGAGTCACCCAGGAGTTCCTTAAAAAAGCCAATTTCATGAAAGGACCGGGGTGCCCGGAATGTAAAAAAGGCTATAAGGGTCGAATGGGAGTTTACGAAATTTTTATTCTGGATACAAGCATCGAAGAATTAATCTACGGTAAGGCCGATGCCAGTGTGATTGGCCGGCGGGCTATTGAAATAGGAATGCGTACCTTGCGACAGGATGCCCTCCGAAAGGCTTCCATGGGCTTGACCTCAGTACAGGAAGTCATGCGCCTGACGGTATGAACTGAATAGGCAAGCAAAACCTTTGGAAGATTGGAGCCCGTCCGGGGCAACCCGCTTTCCTGGGTCAATGGAAAAACAGGAAAAAGGAAGATGGCAAAAATTGATATTTCAGCCGATGTCAGTATGATCTGGCACCTCCTGGTAAGCAGGGCAAAGGCAACGGATGAGCAACTCGAAGAAGTCCTCGAGGAAAGTATTCGGAATGGCCAGAGCTTTCAGAAAGTGCTCTATAATTATGACCTGATAGGTGAGGATTCTCTCCTGCAGTTAATCGCAGAAGAACTCGGAACTGAATTTGTTGAAATCCGTACTGGGGAATTAGAAGAAGACTTGATCGATATGATAACACCGGATGTCGCCCGTACCTATGGGGTGATTCCGATCAAGCAGACCGAGGAAATGGTTACGGTCGTTGCCGAAAACCCCTTTGATCCTAGGTTGGTCGATGAACTGCATTTCGTTCTGAATAAGGATTGCCAAGTGATGGTCGGGCGCCCCAAAGATGTCCAAGACGCCATCGACCTCTTTTATCCGGAAAAAGGAGGCTCGATCTCGGAAGTCCTCAAAGAAATGCAGGATTTGCATGAATTATCGGGCGAAAACCTGGAAAATGCCGATGAGAAGGAGCTGGAAAAAGCCGCCAATGACGCCCCGATTGTGCGCTTTGTTAATATCATCCTGCAACAGGCTATTAAAGATAAAGCCAGTGATATCCATTTTGAACCCTTCGCAGACGAATTTCGAATTCGTTACCGGATTGATGGCGCCCTCTATGAAATGGCTCCGCCCCCAAAGCATCTGGCCATTCCGGTGATCAGCCGACTGAAAGTGATGAGCGGCTTGAATATTGCCGAACGTCGCCTGCCCCAGGATGGCCGTATTGAGTTGAGGATCAACCGGAAACCCATTGATCTGCGTGTTTCCACTCTGCCAACTCGCTATGGCGAAAGCGTGGTGCTGCGCGTACTCGACCGTTCTGTGGTCAGTTTGAGCTTTGATCATCTTGGCATGACACCTGAGATGGTCAAGAAAATTCGCTTGATTATCAGTCAGCCCAATGGAATTTTCCTGGTAACCGGTCCTACCGGCTCCGGAAAAACAACAACCTTGTATTCCGGCCTCAAAGAACTCAATACCTTGGAGGAAAAATTACTAACGGCGGAAGACCCGGTCGAATACGATATCGAAGGAATTATGCAGGTGCCGGTGCGGGAAAATATCGGCATGACTTTCCCGAAAGCCTTGCGTGCCTTTCTGCGTCAGGATCCCGACCGTATTATGGTCGGGGAAATCCGGGACGTGGAAACGGCCAGTATTGCTATCCAAGCTTCCCTGACAGGACACTTGGTGCTCAGCACCCTTCATACCAACGACGCTGCCGGTGCGGTTACCCGACTGATTGATATGGGCATTGAACCCTTTCTGATCAGCTCCACGGTGATTGGAGTGCTCGCACAACGATTGATTCGACGCTGCTGCAATAATTGCAAAGATGCCTATATCCCCGATGATCATGAATTGCGCTTATTGGGGACTACGCGAGAGGAAGTTGCCGGGCGCTCCTTTTACCGCGGGCATGGCTGTGAAATCTGCAATGGCAGTGGCTATAAAGGACGTGTCGGAATTTTTGAACTGCTCCACATTTCTGAACCGGTACAAAGCATGATTAATCAACGTATGCCGACCCAGGATATCAAGCGCAGAGCGATTGAAGATGGCATGCTGACCCTGCGCAGAGACGGCATTAATCAGGTTCTGCAAGGCATTACTACCGCCGCTGAAGTC
>JBAXYW010000063.1:0-13803 GCA_041670605.1 Lentisphaeria bacterium | reverse complement strand
TCCCGCTCCCGTTCTCGGCGGTCGCAAGCGACCGCCAACAGAACGACCGATGTGCCGTCTCATTTTCTCTATAGTACCTCTCCGCCACACCCGGTTTTGCTGAATACCGGCTTCGATTCAGCAATTACATCGTCGAAGAACACGGGTCCTTCGGATCAAAGTCGTATCAGAAATAGATACGCAAATGAAGTCGATAAAGAGAGACGACGATGAATTCCCGGAAACCTTTTTGCAGAAATTTCATTGACAACGTGTTTTTTACCGAAAAAACATTATCTTATGGAATCAATGTTGGCTCTGACAAGTTGGGTTGTTAAACAGTCTATTTACCAGTCTAGGATTCATTCCAGCATCAACAGAGAGCGATCGACACGTAGCCAAACCCGATAGAAATTTTTTCCAAAGGAAAAAAATATGCTTAATGTAAGAGAATTTGGAGCCACTGGTGTTGCTCAGCAATTGTGCACCACCCTGATTCAACAAGCAATCGATCAGGCTGCCGCTATGGGGGGTGGCACCATCGTTTTTCCGGCTGGTACTTATCTGACAGGTACGATCTATTTGAAAAATAACATTACCTTGCACCTGGAAAACGGTGCCACTTTATTAGGTAGCCCTAATCCTATGGACTACAATAAAGACGATTTCTGTCCGCAAAATCGAGTTTTTGCCCAAGAACGAGTGAGCGGCGCTCATCTGATTGTAGCCGTCGAAGTGGATCATGTCGGCATCAGTGGCAACGGTCGTATTGATGGCAACCGTCAAGCTTTTTCTGACCAGACCAGTAAAGAACATCCGCATATCTTTGCATACCCCGACTGGCGCCCAGCGCAAATGCTGTATTTTTGTGAATGCCGGAATGTCAGCATTGAAAATGTGCAGTTATATCATGCTCCCTATTGGACCTGCTTGCTGCATGGTTGCCAGGATGTCAATGTTTCTGGAGTGCAAATCTGGAATGACCAGAGAACTTGGAACGGCGATGGCCTGGATATTGACTGCTGCAACCGAGTAACGGTCACAAACTGTAACATCGATTCCGGAGATGACTGCATTACCTTGCGAGCAAATGCCGCTCCCTTGAAAAATTCACAACGCAGTTGTCAACATGTCTGCATCAGTAATTGTATTCTGCGCACTCGTTGCAATGCCTTTCGCATCGGGGTGGGAAATGGTATTGTCCGAGATTGCGTTATCAGTAACTGTATTATTCGTGATACCCGCACCGGTATTTGCATCATCGCCAAGTACTCTAAGGCCTCAGCCGGGGTGACGATTGAAAATATCCAGTTTGACAATCTTTATATTGAAGCGATACGCCCCCTATTTATCGCTTCAGATGTGCATGGCAGCCAGCCGGAACCGGCTAAGTTGATACGAAATATCAGTTTTCAACATCTGCGCGGACGAGGCAGCCGCTCCTGCCTGATTACCGGTAACCCGGATCGGATGATTCATGATTTGACCTTTTCTGATCTCTGCTTCCAATATTCCGGCGGCGCCGACATCGTACCACCAGAAAAAACAGTCCAAAGCTATGGTGAATTTGGCAGTAAAGCAGCGCCAGCAGCATTTTACATTTCAAATGCCGAAGAGGTCGAATTCAACCGGGTACAAATTTCCTGGAGCGAGCTGGATGGCCCCTGGCAGGCCGCTTTAATGACCGAGAATGTCAGTGGTTTACAAATACATCACTGCCGTTTTGCTGCCCCCCCAAATGGGGTGCAGCAGGACAGCCGCTGATTCTTCTATCGGTTTTCAAAATTTATAGCAATACTCATTCGTTTTTCAACCACGGAATAGATCAGATTTAATATGGACGTTTTACTGTATAATGAATTAGAGCCCCGTCGGGCCAAAGAGCAGTTTGCTCGAGTCGTAAAGATGTTGGAAGCGGATGACTTTGCCGCTGCCGAAGTCAAGAAAATGACGCCAACCGCATTCTATCGAGCCCGTTTGAATGATAGCGACCGTTTATTGTTCAGTATCATGCGCTATCAGAGCCGCGGCGTTATTCTCCTGCTGGAAATTATTTATAATCATGAATATGAAAAATCCCGCTTTTTACAGGGCGCTTATATTGATGAAAACAAAATCAGCCCCTTACGACAACCTGAAGAATTACGCTTGGAGGAATTGCCGGAATTATCGTATCGCAACCCGAAGCAGAAGTTTTTCTACATTCTGGACAAGATTATCAGTTTTGATGATTTGCAGCAGGAGCTTTTACATTTACGCCCACCCTGCATTATTATTGGCAGTGCCGGTTCCGGTAAAACCGTACTGACTCTGGAGAAATTGAAGAGTCTGAACGGTGATATTCTTTATGTGACCCGCTCGGCCTTTCTAGCTGAAAATGCCCGCCGTTTATACTATTCTTTCAGTTATGATAAAACGAATCAGGAAATTGATTTTCTGGCGTTCGATGAAGTTCTGCGTAACCTGAAGGTTCCCGAAGGACAGTCCATTGGCTACCAGGAATTTGTCAATTGGGCCTATCGGAACCGTGATAACAGCAAAAAGTTTGATATACACCAGCTGTATGAGGAAATTTCCGGAGTACTAACCAGTCAGGTAAATAAAAATGGCGTTCTCAGCCTGGAAGAATACCTGCAACTGGGAATCAAACAATCCATTTTTCCCGAAGAATTACGCCCGGCAGCATATGAAGTCTTTGAACGCTTTTACCGCTGGTTGCAGGATAACCACGGCTATACCAGCAATCTCCTCAGCCATCAATATCTGCCGCTGGCCAAACCCAGTTATGACTTTCTGGTAGTCGACGAAGTTCAAGACTTGACCTGTATCCAATTGTTCCTGCTGTTGAAATTGCTGCGAAATCCCTTTAATTTCATCCTCTGCGGAGACGCAAATCAGATCGTCCACCCAAATTTCTTCAGCTGGGCTCAGGTAAAATCCCTTTTTTATAAGGAAAAAATTGCCGACCGCTCTTCCGAAATTCATTTATTGCAGGCCAACTATCGCAACTCCCAACAAATTACTGAATTGGCAAATCAATTGCTACGCTGGAAATTTGCCCGCTTTGGCTCCGTCGACCGGGAAAGCAACTTTCTGGTGAATTGCAATTCTCCAGAAGCCGGGGAAGTCAACCTGTTGCCTGATAAGTCTTCATTCAAGCAAGAGCTCAATCAGATGACGATGGCCTCTGTGCATTTTGCGGTTATCGTTTTGCGACAAGAAGATAAGGCGGAAGCCCGCAATTATTTCAAGACTCCCCTGGTTTTTTCCATCGCCGAAGCCAAGGGACTGGAATATCAGAATATTATTATTTATAAGCTGATTTCCTTTAATAGCCGGGAATTTGATGAAATTGCCGCCGATTTGCACCCGGATGACCTGCAAGGAGAATTGCAGTATCGACGCATCCGGGATAAAAGTGACCGTTCCCTGGAAATTTTCAAGTTTTTTATCAACGCTTTGTATGTCGCTGTGACCCGGGCGATTAAACGTATTTATTGGGTCGAAAGCCGAGTCGATCATCCCGCCTTCCGACTTCTGAAACTAAACTGTCAAGCACAACAGCCGCAAATCAAGGAACAAAAATCCAGCGTTGACGAATGGCGCCTGGAAGCCAAACGGTTGGCATCCCAAGGAAAAACAGAACAAGCTGATGATATCCACCGCCAAATCCTGAAAACGGTACCAGTGCCCTGGGAAGTTTATAATCTTGAAAAACTGCCGGAATTGCTAGCACCAGCACTGGATTACCGGAAATTCAACCGCAAAGCGAAACAAACCCTGCTGGATTACGACATCGCCTATGATATGTCGCTTTTCAGAAATAGACTCTTTGATACGGGTTACGCTTTTGCCAAACGCGAAGCGGATGCCGAAGCCCATTACCGCAGTAATTATTTGGTGCTTTATAATACCGCTAGCCGGAAAAAACTACTGGGTGAATTGCAACGCTATGGAGTGGATTTTCGGGATCCCTTCAATCGCACTCCATTGATGCTGGCTTGCGTAATTGGGGATGCTGAATTGATCGAACAATTGCTGGAAATGAATGCTAGTCCGGAGTTGCTGGATAATTATGGTGCCAGCGCTTTTCATTACCTGTGGCGCTACCTGATGAGCAAAAATTGCGAGTTCCAACCCTTTCGGAACCTTTACCATCAATTGCAACCCAATAGTATTCAAGTCAAAATCGGCGACCGGCAAATCAAAATCAGCAATAATTGCATGGAATTTTTCCTGTTAAATTTTATTTTAGCTCATCTGCGTTTAATATTTTCTTTGGGCAAGATGTATGGTTGCCAACAAAAATATATTGAATCCGGCAGCTTTCTGATTCCTGCGGCTAAATTGCCGGAATTTATATTGCCAGAATATCGCAAAAAACGCTCTTACATTTCTTCCATTTTAAGCAAAAATGAGCTTCAACGTCCGGAACCGCATAATCGCCAATTATTCAAACGCGTATATACCGGCCAATATATTTTGAATCCGCAACTGCAATTACTTGATGGACAAGGCGCTTGGAAATTTTGGGATGAATTACTTGGCATCAAGTATTTTCAAGATTGGAATCAACAACCGGAATTCGCCAGCCTTTACATATATCTGCAGTTTTACCGACAACATGGCAAAACCATCCCCTTTGATTTATGTGATATCTATTCAGTACTTGGTCACTTGGTTGCAGAATTGACCAATGCCAAGGAAAAACAGGAAAAAATATCGCCGGTCAAGGAAAAACCAAATCCTTACAGCGATGATTTGGATCGGCATCTGACGCAAGCCCAGCAACAATTTCATGAGCGAATTCTGCAAACACGACTGAAAATAATGCCAGTATCCAGCTTGGTACAATTCGGGATGCAACTGGCCGAAGAACTCCCGACACTGCCGGAAACCTTGCAGGAACTGAGAAAACTGCGGGGTAAAAATACTTTAGAAACCGCAGTGATTTTTAATAATGCCAAGGAAATGACAGAATTGATCAAAAAAATCGCAAACAAAAAAAATGAACTCATGGACCCCCTAGAAAAAAGTTTGTTTTAAAAATTTCGGCGCATCACTTAAAAAAGTAAACGCCCCTTTGTCAGATTAGACGCACAGCATCACGTTTGTCAGATTAAATGCACCGGATAACATTTCATGTAATGCGTTTAGTTTTTTTATTGGCACCGCAAATGTCGTTTCAGTGTTTTCGCTGTTTTCTCTTGAATTTAACGAAAAAAAGGCTATCTTAAAGGTTTCTTTTTTGTAATTTTTCGCAGTAGAGGAGAAAAGGCCTTGGGCGATTATTTCAGTTTAATTATTGGTGCGATTCTGGTCAACAATTTTGTTTTGAGCAGAATCCTTGGCATCTGCCCTTTTTTAGGGGTATCTCGTAGCCTCAAAACGGCTTCCGGTATGGGTGGAGCAGTCCTTTTTGTGATGACGCTGGCAGGCCTGCTGACAGCCATGATCAATCAGTGGATTCTCAGACCCTATCATGTCGAATATCTGCGAACCATCGTTTTTATTCTAGCCATCGCAGGCTTGGTACAGATTGTCGAAGTGCTGTTACAACGCTTTAGCCAACCCCTCTATAAAGCGTTGGGAATCTATTTGCCACTGATTACCACTAATTGTGCCGTCCTGGGCTCGGCCATCATTTGTGCGGATGAGGGCTATGACTTGCTACGCAGCACCATCTTCTGTTTCGCCTCCGCAGTCGGCTTCGCATTGGCTCTACTGCTTTTTTCCAGCCTGCGCGAAAAGCTGGAACTGGCCAAAACACCGCAATGCATGGAAGGCACCCCCATCGCTCTGATTACAGCCGGACTGCTGGCCATGGCTTTCCTCGGATTCGCAGGACTCGGCGGCTAATCAATTGACATCTCGCGGGAAACCGCATAACAAATAAGAGAAGAAGACAATGCAAGCGTTATTGATTCTGCTGGGAACCGGACTGCTCATCGGACTGGCAATCGGACTGGTGGTAAAATTTTTTGGTGCGGAAAGTGATCCTTTACTGGATGCAATTAATGAATTAATGCCCGGTGCCAACTGCGGCGCCTGCGGCTTTCCCGGCTGCGGTAGCTATGCTGCCGCCATGGTGAAACAAACCGCCAAACCGGGAGCCTGCCCATCCATGTCAGAAGAGACAATCCAGAAAATCTGCCGACTTTTAGGGGTAAGCGAAGAAAAACGGGAACGCAAAGTGGCGGTTGTTTTCTGCAGCGGCGATGATGAAAAAGCCACTCGCAGGGCTTTTTACAATGGGGTCAACAATTGTCGTGATGCTATGCAAGTCGCTGCCGGAGCAAAAACCTGCACCTATGGATGTTTAGGACTGGGAGCCTGTGCGAGAGCCTGTCCTTTCGGTGCCATTGAAATCACTCCCAAACACCTTGCCGTCGTTCATCCGGATCTCTGCCAGGCTTGTGGCAAGTGTGTGCAAACCTGTCCGAAAAAACTGATTCGCCTGGTGCCAGCCTCGGCGCCAATCCATGTTTTCTGTAGCTCGCCGGACAAAGGGGCATTAAAACGCAGTGCCTGCAAAGGAGCCTGCATCGGCTGCCGTAAATGCGTCAACAACGCAGGGGAAAACCAAATGCGCATGAATGGCTTCCTGGCCGTCGTGAATTATGGCGATCCACCACCGGCGGAATTGGCAAAAGTCTGTCCAACCGGTGCCCTTCGCAGCAATATTCCTCAACCTAAGTCCGCAACCTTGAGCGATGGGGGAAAAAATGTCTGAATTCTTTCGATTCTATGGAGGGGTGCACCCGAAACAAGAAAAACTTGCCAGTAAAGTAGCGATTGCTTCTGCACCACTACTGGAACGCTATACGGTTCCCTTGCAAATGCACATTGGCGCACCGGCAAAGCTGGTGGTTCAGAAAGATAGTAAGGTCTTGCGCGGACAACTTCTGGCGGAAGCCGGCGGCTTTGTCTCCGCCCGAATTCATTCCCCAACCAGTGGCATAATCAAGGAAGTGACTACCTGCCTTGGCGTGACCGGGACACAATGGCCCGCAGTCATCATTGAAAGCGACGGGGAAGATGCCCCAGCGGATCCCCTGACCCCGATTCCGGATTGGCAGGAAGCCGATCCGACCGTCCTGTTAAAACGCATCGGCGAAGCCGGTATTGTCGGTATGGGAGGAGCCTCTTTTCCAACTCAGGTCAAGCTTTCCCCACCACCGGATAAACCCATCGATACCTTGGTCATTAATGGGGTAGAATGCGAACCCTGCCTGACTGCAGATCACCGCCTGATGCTGGAAAACCCCGAGCAGATCATCAAAGGTATCCTGATAGTCGCCAGAATCCTCGGCGTGAAAAATATTTTTCTGGGCATTGAAAAAAACAAACCTGATGCGGTTGAGCTAATGTCAGAAAAGGCCAAAGGCACTCCGATTCAGGTCTGTCCGCTGGAAGTACGTTATCCCCAGGGCGCTGAAAAGCAATTAATCTATGCCTTGACGAAGCGCAAGGTTCCCAGTGGCGGGCTGCCAATGGCCATTGGCTGCGTCGTACAGAATATTGCCAGCGCCTGTGCCATTGCCGATGCGGTTATCGATGGCACCCCGCTTTATGAACGCGTCACCACCGTGACCGGAACGCCACTGATTGCACCGGGTAACTGGCACTTCCGGGTCGGCACCCTCTATGAAGATGCGGTGCGCCTGGCCGGCGGTGTCAATGAAGACCCGGCAAAAATCATCTCCGGTGGCCCGATGATGGGATTGTCGGTCTATTCCCTGCAAATTCCCATTACCAAGAACTGTTCCGGGATCCTTCTGCTGTCACCCTCAGAAGTGAACCAATATCAAAGCAAATCCTGTATCCGTTGCGGGCGCTGCAATGACACCTGTCCAATGCAACTGATGCCTGGCATTCTCAGTATCCAGATTGAGAATGAGCGTTTTGAACTCGCGGAGACTTGGCATGTGCTCGACTGCATGGAATGCGGCTGCTGTTCCTATGTCTGTCCAGCCGGACGCCCACTGGTTCAACATATGCGTCGCGCCAAAACTGAAGTCATTGCCCGCCGACAGGCTACAGCCGCTGCTGTAAAGAAAAATTCCTAATTCCTTTTTGTCAGGTTCGTTCCCATGTCAGAAATCGAGATCAGACTTCCCAAAACCGACCGGCTGATTGTCAGCAGTTCGCCGCATTTTCACAGCCGGAACAGTGTTTTCCGGATTATGCTTTGGGTCATCGTGGCCCTGTTGCCATCCTGTATTGCCGGGGTGTATTATTTTGGCTTGCCGGCTTTTCAGACGCTGGCGGTTTGTACGATTTCCTGTGTATCGATCGAAGCGCTTTGCAGCGCCTTGATGAAACGCCCTCTGGAAGTGCAGGATTGCAGTGCGTTGCTGACTGGCCTGTTGCTGGGGATGAACCTGCCACCAGCGACGCCAATATGGATTTGCCTGGTCGGTTCGCTGATTGCCATTGGCATCGGCAAAATGATTTATGGTGGGATCGGCTGCAATCCTTTCAACCCCGCCTTGGTCGGTCGCGCAGCCCTGCTGATCTCGTTCCCTCAGGTAATGAATACCTGGGTCATCCCGGGCATGAATGCGGTCAGCGGAGCGACTCCACTGCAACAATTGTCGCAGGCACGAACAGCGGTTCTCGAAGGAAATTCTTGCGCACTGCCGGAATTTCTTGATCAAGTATCCTATGGGGATTATTTTCTCGGACGCATGGGCGGCAGCATCGGTGAAACCTGCACCCTGTGTCTGCTGCTCGGCGGAATTCTGCTGATCGCATTGCGTATTATTCGTTGGCAGGTACCATTTTTCCTGTTGCTCACGGTGACTTTGTTTACCGGAACGGCTTGGCTACTCAACCCAACTCTTTATGCACCGCCGCAATTTCACCTGCTGACCGGCGGTGTCATCTTGGGAGCGTTCTTCATGGCCAGTGATCCGGTGACTTCGCCCCTCAGCCGTACAGGCGCTATCTTTTTCGCAATCGGGTGCGGTATTATCATCAGTGTCATCCGCCTGTGGGGAAATTATCCGGAAGGAGTTACCTTCGCCATTCTGATCATGAATGCCTTGACCCCCCTGCTGGATCGCGCAACCGCAGGAAAACCCTTCGGAGCTCCGAAAAAGAAAGGGATCAAATTATGAAAGACATCCTTAAATTCTGCCTGAGCCTCGGCTTTTTCTGCGCCATCGCCGGAGGCGCCCTCGCCTACGTCAATCAAATTACTGCAGAACCGCGCCAACAAGCCGAACAAATAGAACGAAACGCAAAACTGAAACTCGTCCTGCCTGCAGATACAGCCAAAACACTCCCGGAAAATCCGATCGATAAGGTACAGTTTTTCCGAGCCATCAATGGCGATGGAAAATTGCTCGCCTATGCCGCCGAAGGCATTTCCAATAAAGGCTTTGGAGGAGAACTGCGGGTCCTGACTGGAATTTCCACAGAAGGGAAAATTTTAGCGGTCATGGTCAGTAAACAAAGTGAGACACCCGGCATTGGCAGCCAAGCAACGGAACGCAAAGCGTCCCGTTCGTTATGGCAGGTTTTATCTGGCAAAGCTAAAACAGACCCCTTCCCTGCAAATACCTGTTTGGATTCCTATGCCGGGAAATCGCTAGCACAAAATCTAAAGTTTGGCACTGGCAAGAATGGCGTTATGGCCATCAGCGGCGCGACAGTGTCCAGCAAAGCCGTACTGGATGCAGTCAACAACATCTCGCAGGCCTGGCAGAAAAAATACTCTTCGATCATGGAGGCAAAATAAAATGTCCGCAATAAAAACGCTCTGTAATGGCCTGTGGCGGGAAAATCCTGTGCTGATCCTGATGCTTGGCATGTGCCCCACCCTGGCGGTCTCCACCAGTGCGAAAAATGCACTGGGCATGGGCTTGGCGACAACGTTTGTACTGATCGGCAGCAATTTTGTGATCTCACTCAGCCGGAAATTGATTCCTGCCAAAGTCCGAATCCCCTGCTATATCGTGATTATTGCCACCTTTGTCACCATTGTCGAACAGTTGATGCAGGCCTATGCGCCGGCAGAATTGAACCGTGCCCTGGGAATTTACATCCCCCTGATTGTCGTCAATTGTATTGTCCTGGGCCGAGCGGAAGCTTTCGCTTCTAAAAATGGAATGCTTTCCTCGCTAATGGATGGACTGGGCATGGGGCTGGGCTTCTCACTGGCTCTTGTAATGTTAGGAGCCGTCCGGGAATTAATCGCCGCAGGCACCTTTTTTGAATTGCAATTGATCCCAAACTGGCCGGGAATCCACCTGCTGAAAACCCCAACCGGTGCTTTTCTCGTGCTGGCCTTTTTCCTCGCCGTAATAAATCAAATGAAAATTCGTAAATGCCGCTTAAGCGGACAGCAATATGAACCCCCGGCGGAACTGAGCTGCCGCAGTTGCAGCATCTGTAACCTGAGCGACCGGGACTGAAACGATTCATCGAAGATCTTGTCGAATCACTTCCGAGCCCGACGATTTTTCAAGCGCTGCTCAATCCCGCCACAGAGCCGTGCTATTATATTTTCCTGTTGTCGGGAACTCCAGCCGGCTTTTGCGCCATAAACTTGGATAAATTCAACGACAAAATCTGGTTCGGCTCCACAACGCCTGGCGCTATAGCCCAGTTGAGACAAATTGCGGATACTGCGGCAAAATGGAGCCCACAATCCGCGTTTTTTACTACGGTCATTATCCAGATAAATCAGTTTATTTTCCGCACTCAAACAGAGATTACGCAAAATGCAGTCGCCATGCACAAAACCCGCGGCATGGAATTTCTGCAGCTCCAGCCCCAGTAATTTTGCCAGCTCAAGTTGTTGCGACGGATTCAAACGTGGCAAAACCTCACTCAGAACCGACGCTGTCACCTCTTCACTAATAAAGACATCGTTCGGATAGCCCCAGTGGGAACGTTTACGCAAAGCCAATACCGGGCGGGCACAAAGAAAACCAGCGGCCAAAAGACGCTGAGAAATCCGCCAGGTCGCCAGAGCCCGTGAGGGGCGCAAAACCCATTTCAGAAAGCTCAGCCAGTCTTTTCCTGTCATTCCAGGATCCGTCAAAGCCAGGATGGTTTTAACATACACTGTACCCTTGGCCGACTGAACCCGGCAGACTTTACGAGATTGATAGCTGACGACTGTTTCGCCGGGATGCTCCCGTTGCCACAGTTCAAAATCCACAATTTCTTGTTGCCAGTCTGCGGCAATGTAGCCTCGCCAACTTCCTGAAGAATAGAGTCTCTCCACTTGCGTCAGCATGGTAGATTCCTCTTTATTTCCTGCATAATATTCTCTGTAGCCCGTTCTTCGTTTTCAACAGGAATCGCTATGGCACCGGGATGTTGATATTTGAACCAAGTCAGCTGACGACGAGCATACTGAATGGTGCGATTGCTCAGCAATTCCTGCAAAGCGGATATCCCCCCAGGAGAACCAGCAGCTACAAAATCAACAATTTCACGATACCCCAAAGCCTGCCGGGCAGTCAAAGTAGAAAATAATCCCGCTGCTGCCGCACGTTGCGCTTCCTCTACCCAGCCGGACAACAACATTTTTTCCGTTCGCCGACGAATCCGCTCTTTCAACAGGGACAACTCCGGAAGGATGCAAAATTGCCGGTAACACGCTTTCGGCTGATCGAGTTTCTTCGCCAGCTCCCAAGGCGGTTTGCCGGTAAGTTGCAATACTTCGCAGGCTCGTAATAAACGCCGGGGATTTCGATAAATCTCCACTGGAATCCCTGCGGGGTTCCTGACCGATTTTTCCACAAACGCCTGCAGTTTCTGCTGTCCCTCAGGCATTTTTAATTCGGCCTGCAATTTTTGCGACAGCTCAAGATCGGAGGGCAGCATCTGAAAACCATAGATCAATGCTCTGGCATAGAGGCCAGTACCCCCCACCAATATCGCTGGCTTTCCCTGCTGCCAGATCTGCTGCAAACAGGCCTCGGCGGCTTGGACAAACTTGTTAGCATCATATCGTTCCTGCAGCTCCAGACAGCCGATTAAATGATGTTTAACGCGCTGTAATTCCTGTTCCGCAGGCTTGGCGCTGCCAATATCCAGACCGCGATAGATTTGCATCGAATCACAAGAGATGATTTCTGCACCCCAGGCCTCGGCCAGAGACAACGCAATCTCGCTTTTCCAGCTGCAGGTCGGCCCCAAAATCGCAATGCAATGACCTCCGTGAATCATCACTGCACCTCAGAGACACTGTCGCTTTTTGTTTTTTTGACGAAAAAAAGACTGTAGAACACCATAACTGTGACCGAACAAGTAATTGCCATGTCAGCAACGTTGAAAGCCGGCCAAGAATATCGGTAATCCCGAAAATAAAAAAATAAAAAATCCACCACAAATTGGCGAAAAAGACGATCATATAGATTGCCGGCAATCCCGCCGATAAGAAAACCGTAGCACAAAGACAAAAGAAGACGGGATTCCGTCAATGCACGAAAAAAGACAATCATCGCTATCAACGCAAGGCACGAAATCAGCCCCAAAAGCCAAGTATGCCCAGATAAAATTCCCCAGGCCGCACCAGTATTTTGAAAATGCACCAGACTGAAAAAACCGGGAATGACCTCCTGATAAATTTTACCGGATACTGGCCAATATTTTAAAACCCAAAATTTTGTCGCCTGATCCAGAATCAATACTGAAATACTCAACAGACAGGGCAATCCCCAAAAGGAAAGCAGAAATTGGGAAGCGGCTTTCGGTTTTTCTGTCACAATCCCAAGTATCCTTCCAGTCCAGAAATGCCGGACAATTCCATTGCTGCTACCATCCGCCAATTTCTTGTTTGTTATAAACAAAATTCTGTCACTCGCGCCTGCATACCATCTAGGGACATCTATATGTGTAGTTCAACCCCCGTCCCCCACAACTTACCTTTTACAAAAGCGGGCGCCAGCCCGCATCCCGTCCCCAAGCGACTCCACTCACGAATCGATAATGCCATTCTTTTCGCGCAGACTTTTGCAGGCAAGGCATAGACGTGCGTAAGGTTTAGCTTTCAGACGGGCTTCTCCGATCTGCTTTTCACAGTCCTGGCACATCCCATAAGTCCCATTTTCCAAATTGCGTAAAGCATGAGAAATTATTTCCAGCTTCCGTGCATCATCAGCCATAATCTGAATGCCGGTTTCACGGATAAAATCATCACTGCCGACTTCAGCACCTTCATCACCAGCCTGATGACCAGATTCCAAATGCACAGAAGAATGACGAATGCGTTGCAAAATACTTTGCCTTTGAGCAAAAAGTAAATCCCGGAATTCAGCCAGTTGTGCATCAGTAAAATTCGATTTTATGATGACTTTTTTCTTCTTGACCATTAGGTAACTCCCCACAGTGCATGAATAAGTCAGAAAACATTCGACAAAATTATGTAATAAGCAGAGCGAGATTAAAGAAGGGCTTATTAAAATAATTCCTCCTAATTTTTTTACAAATCATTTTTGAAGATTTCAGTGTCACTTGTACAAATCTATGCAGTAAGCATTTCCATCCCTCCCCGCTCCCGCTCCTGCTTCTACTCCTCTTATCACAATACTCTTTACTTAAGACGTAATTTCTAAAATTAATGGGTGCGGCTATAAGATGATGTAACGGTTCGACGAGTCGGATCATCCTTTTCCTTCTTTTGAGAAAGCATTTTATGCAGCGAGCAATTTATGCGGCGTTCCTTCAGAACGCGCTGTCTTTGTGGTTTACTTTCCCAGGGCGTTGCCCTGGGCTGATATGCATTGCCCCGTTGGGGCAATCATCGCCTGACATTTTTTTCATCGAAGGAAGAAGCTTTGTCATGAGGTAACGAAACACAAG
>JBAXYW010000062.1:0-13850 GCA_041670605.1 Lentisphaeria bacterium | reverse complement strand
CCCGGGCAACGCCCGGGGTAGGCGTGTAGTTTGTAAATAGTGCCCTGTAGGGGCACCTCAATGATTCATTTCACACCCCGATATATTTTAAGTTAGCGCCAATAGGCGTCCTCGCCGGCATCCAGTCAAGAAAAGTATAACGCTGATAATTGACATCATAGCCGCCCCCCTGAAATTATACAAAAAGATCCTTTTTCGCTTGAAGTTTCGTTTTTTAATACCTGCAGACATTCCCTGATTTATCGCTTGTTTCTGGCATTTATTTGTTTCAGATTTATATTTTCTTTTTCCGCTGAAGAGGCACTATTTGTAAATTTATAATTTGTTTATGATCTTGGAGTAGTCATGGGTGTTTATTGGAATGAGCGTTACGAGACGATGTCGCGTGACGAGTTGACATCGCTGCAGGGGGAGCGCCTCGAGAAGCTGGTGCAACGGGTATACGCTAAGAATAGCTGGTATCGGGCGGCGATGGATCAGCATGGGGTTGTTCCCGGAGATGTCCGTTGTGTTGCGGATGTCGTCAAGCTTCCGTTCATGAACAAAGATTCCTTTCGGGCGAATTATCCGCTAGGGCTGAGTTGTGTTGAGCGTTCTCAGTTGCGTGAGTTTCACATGAGTTCCGGATCGACCGGGACTCCGGTGGTAATGCCCTATACGAATCATGATCTTGAGCAGTGGGCGGAATGCATGGCGCGCTGCTATCGGATGGCCGGGCTGCTGCCTGGCGATGGCATCCAGATCACTCCGACTTTTGGCCTCTTCAATGGCGGGTTTGGATTCTTCCATGGGGCGCGTCAGGCGGATCTTTTTATCTGTCCTGCCAGTTCCGGAAATACCTCCCGCCAAGTGAAATTGCTGGCCGATTTCAAAATCAAGGGGATCGGCTGCGTTGTTTCCTATATGGCTCGTATCCTCGAAGTCGCCCTCGAACAGGGCATCAAACTCCCGGATCTTAAAATCGGGATCTTTGGTGCGGAGACCTTTTCCGACAAGATGCGCTATAAAATTGAACGTTCCATGGGGATCAAGGCCTTTGATATCTATGGTATGACAGAAACCGGTGGTGTCGGCACGACCGGCATGGACTGCGAAGCGCGATGCGGCATCCATGTCTGGGAAGATCATTACCTGGTCGAGATCATTGATCCGAAGACCGGCCTGCCGGTGCCGGATGGACAGCTCGGCGATGTCACCTTTACTTCCCTGACCCGCGAAGCGATTCCTGTGCTGCGTTTTCGTTCCGGCGACATCAGCCGTATCTTGTCGAGGGAACGCTGTGCCTGTGGACGAACCTCGCTGCGGATAGAACGTATTTCCGGACGCTTTGATGACATGATGATCATCAAGGGAGTTAACTTCTTTCCTAAACAGGTCGAGCAGGCGTTGATGGAAATCCCCGGCGTCCTGCCGGAATATCAGATCATCCTGGAAGAAAAACATGGCATCCAGGACGTGATTATCAATGTTGAAGCCAAAGACGGGGTGACGGGCTTTACTGTCGAAAAATATCTCAAGGAAAAACTTGGCTTCTCACCAAGGGGCGATGTCTTCAAGCCCGGCGAATTGCCGCGCAACGAAGGCAAGGCCAAACGGGTGATCCGGCGAATCGTGAAATAATTTCGGATTCTCTGCGAATCCGGTCAAAACAGATGTGATATTATGCGAAATGGTAAATTAGGTTGTGCAGTATGGGGTTGCGGCTGGGTGGCCAGCGGGCATATCAATGCTTATTTGCGCAATGAACATTGTGAATTAGTGGCTTTGGGCAGCCGCCGTTTGGAGAGTATCCAGGCCAAGCAAGCTGAGTTTGCTATTACAACGGTGGCTTACCAGGATTTTCAGCAACTGTTGCAGGATGAGCGCATTGATATTGTATCGATCTGCACTCCGAATGATCAGCATGCCGCTGAAGCCATTCAGGCTGCGCAAGCCGGCAAGCATGTTTTTCTGGAAAAGCCGGTTGCCATCCGGGAAGAGGATTTTCCCCGTCTGCAGGCGGCTTTTCAACAGAGTGGGACTCGCAGCATAGTCGGCCTGGTACTGCGTTTCAACCCCTTGGTAAAACTGCAGAAACGTCTGATTGCCGAAGGAGAGCTCGGCAAGGTTTTTCTGACCAATGTGGATTATTGGTTTGGTCGGGAGCGCGGCGGCTGGATGAAGAAGGCCGAACAGACTGGCGGGGCATTTATTCTGGCCGGCTGTCATTCGGTGGACATGGCTCGTTTTGTGCTGGGATCCGATTTGGTCGAGGTGCGCGGTGCCTCTGCGATGGTCGGGGATTATTATGAATATCCCTCATTGGAAACCGCACAAGTGCGTTTCGCCAATGGAGCGTTGGGCGTCTTTACCTGTTCCCTTGAGGGCTGTAATCCGTATACCGCGAACCTCAGTATACTGGGAGAAAAAGGCACCATTATGAATGAGCGCTTCTATTTGAAACGCTTTGCCGGGCAAACGGAATTTTTCACCCTGGATACCGGAGTGAAAAAGACCGGGGACGTCTATGGACATCCGTTTCCCGCTATGGTCGAGCATTTTGTGGAATGTATTCTGGAGCAGAAGGAATCGCCGCACAATCTCGAATCCGCACTGAATGCGCACTATGCCTGCCTGGCAATTCAGAAAAGCGCAGCAGCTGATGGCCGGCGGGTCGAAATCAGTAAATCAGGAATATTTTTTCGAAGCTGAAAGTTTAGGACAGGAGATAGAAAATGGCTGTTAAAAGCAAAGACAAGGCGTCGTCGGTTACGCCCTGGAAACGGGAACAGGGCTGGGAGAAACTGGCTGCTGGAGAAGAAAAAAAACTCGAGCAATTTTGTGCGGAATACCGGGAATTTCTCAGCCAGGCGAAAACCGAACGGCTGACCCATGATTTCCTCGTTCAGCTGGCGGAACAGGTGGGCTACCAGGAATTGGAAAAAGCCTGCGCTCAGGGGCGCAAATTGTCGGCGGGTGCCAAAGTGTATCGTTCTTGCGGCGGCAAGACTTTGATGTTGATGCAGATTGGCAAAGCTCCTCTGAGCGAAGGCATGAATCTGGTTGGGGGACATTCCGATTGTCCGCGTCTTGATGCCAAACCCTGTCCGCTGTATCAGGAGGATGACCTGCTGCTGCTGGATACACACTATTATGGCGGCATCCGAAAATACCAGTGGGTTACTATTCCGCTGGCTTTGCATGGCGTTGTCATTTTGCGTAATGGTAAAAAAATCAACGTCTCTATCGGTGAAAAACCCGAGGATCCGGTTTTTGTGATCACCGACCTGTTGCCGCATCTGGATATGGAAGCTGGTAAAAAAACTTTGGCTGACGGGATTAATGGGGAAGCCCTCAATGTTCTCTTGGGCAGCCGTCCAGTCAGTAAAAAAGAAGACGACAAGGACTACAAGGAAAAAACCAAGCTGCGGATTTTGCAATTGCTCAAAGCGAGTTACGGCATTGAAGAGGAAGATTTTTTCAGTTCCGAGCTGGAGATTGTTCCGGCGGGGCCGGCTCGGGAATTGGGTCTGGATCGTTCGATGATTCTGGGCTATGGGCAAGATGACCGGATTTGCGTATATTCCGCCGCCCGGGCTCTGCTGGATTCAACTGCTGTGCCTGAACGCACTCAGGTGGCGCTGATTTGCGACAAGGAAGAAATCGGTTCCTACGGTGCAACCGGAATGGATTCAACCTTTCTGGAAAATACGATTGCGGAATTGCTGGAAGCTTGCGGGGATTACCGGGGGCTGGATTTGCGCAGAGCATTGGAACGCTCGAAAATGCTGTCGGCGGATGTATCGGCTCTGCATGATCCTGGATTTGCCAGCGTGAGCTCTCCGAATAATATGAGCCGGATCAACTGCGGTTTGGCCATCAGCAAATATACTGGTAGCCGTGGCAAAGCTGGAGCCAGTGATGCCAGCGCGGAATTTGTTGCCGAAGTACGAAAAATCTTCAATGACGCCAAAGTCGTCTGGCAGAGTTGTGAACTGGGGAAAGTCGATATCGGGGGTGGCGGCACGATTTCGCATTATATGGCTCATTATGGAATGGATGTCATTGATTGCGGGGTGGGGCTGTTTAGTATGCATGCCCCTTGGGAAGTCGCCGGCAAATTGGATATCTTCATGGCCTATAAGGGATATAAGGCTTTCCTGGAAAGTCGTTTTCCGCAAAAGTGAGCCATATCGTTTGGTATGAAATAAGCAAATTCAGGAAAAAACATGGCAAAGGCAAAATGCAGTAAAGGGGTTGGCGTGCTTCAGCCCGCTCGGGTTCCTTTCGGAGCTAATGACAAAATCAATCACGCCATTATTGGTCTTGGCGGTATGGGACAGGGGCATGTCAAATATGTCCTTGATGATCCACAGGCCCGGCTGGTGGGTGTCTGCGATGTGATGCAGAGCCGTGTGACGGAAACGCTGGCAAAAGTCGGCGGTGACTGCAAAGGCTACCGGGATTTCCGGGAAATGCTGGATTGTGAATCCATTGATGTTATGCATGTGGTGACACCGCCGCATTGGCATGCCCTGCAGAATGTCTATGCACTGAATGCTGGCTGCGATGTCTGGGCGGAAAAGCCGATGACCCGCACTATTTCTGAAGGCGCTCATGTTGCTGCTGCTGTGAAGCGCAATTCCCGTGTTTTCCGGCTGAATACCTGGTTCCGTATGTACGGAGATTTTTACGGATTGGGCACTGCGGTCGCCCCGCTGAAGAAACTGATTCAGAGCGGGGCTTTGGGCTGGCCTTTGACGGTTCGCATCAGTGCACACACAGGTTTTTCCTGGAAGGCATCCATGTGGATGGGAAAACTTGGTTTGCCCCCGGAACCCGTTCCGCAGGATCTTGATTATGATCTCTGGCTGGGGCCGGCTCCGCATCGACCCTATACTGCCCATCGGGTTTCTCCATCCTTCCGTGGCTATTGGGACTATGACGGAGGCGGACTGGCCGATATGGGGCAACATTATCTCGATCCCGTGCAATATCTGCTGGATAAAGATGATACCAGTCCGGTGGAAATTGAAGCCAATGCGCCTTGGCCACAGCATCCGGATGTCGTCGGGATTTGGGGACAGGTCTATATGAAATACGCTGATGGTTGTAAAATCATCTTGGAATCCTGCGAGTGGGGCAAGGATGAAACGGAAGGAAAACCATTTATCGAAGGCCCGAACGGTAAAGTGTTCAAAAATTTCCGTACGGAGCCGGGCTATCTTGCCGAGCTGGTACACACCCTCCCGGATGCCGAACCCCAGATCAGTGATTTCAATGTCTCAGTGCGGACACGGCAGAAATTCGCCTTGAATGAAGACAATGGCAATCGCAGCAATATTCTGGTTCATCTGGCCAATTGCGCCATTCGTACTGGACGAAAATTGTATTTCGACCCGAATGAGCTGCGATTCATGGATGATGAAGAAGCCAATCAGCTGGTTGAACAGCCGATGCGTGCCCCCTGGACCCTTTTCTGACTGTTAAGGAGATGAATGATGGCTGTTACTAAAAAGAAAATAACGAAAACCGCTGAAAAAGCTGATAAAACCTCGAAAGCTCTGAAGCTGGCCGGGCAATTGCACTGGGCGGAACCCGCGATCGGGCATGAAATCGCTACTGAATTGCTGAAGAATGCGGCGAAATCGATTGCGGATCTGATCCCCCGCCTTTCAGAAAGCAATGACGAACAGGCTACGCAGGCCTTTTTTGCCCTGGAAGCCATCGTGATGACAGCACTGGACCCGGAAGTCGAAAATGAGACCTGTAAAGCAGTTGTTGTCGCTTTGGCGGACAATTTGCCGCTGGCCAAGGATTGCTATTCCCGGTCGCAGGTGATTCGCTATCTGGGCTTGCTTGGCTATGATGTTACCGAGGCTCTGCGCTCTTGGTTGGATCAGCCGGAGTATTTTGAAGTGACCTTGCTGGCACTCCGCCATATCGGCAGCTTGTCGGCGTTTGAATTGATTACTGAAAAACTGGCGACTGCGAGTGGCAACGCATATACGGCGTTTGCGCTTGCAGCGGCGGATTGGGAAGAAGAAGACGCGATTGAGCCGGAAAAGATGCGGAAAGCCCTCGCGAAAGCTCCGGCGGCGGAATTACCGGCTTTGTGGAATGCCTGCGCCCGTTGCGGCTTGGCTTTTGTCGCTGAGGATTTGCTGAAAGCTTGCCAAGGGAAAACGAAAGTGTTGGCGGCTGCAGCGAGAGCCAGTCTGGCGCTGCTGGTCGACAGTATTCGGAATTGGGAGAAAGCCGTTGCGCTCGGGCAGCAATTCTATCAGACGACTCCCTGCGCAATTTCTCTTCGCACTTGGTTTGACGCCTGCGGTCAGGATATTACTGCGGATTGTTATGAAGCATTGACCGATGCTGTCCAGGAAGAAAATCAGGTTCTGCGAGAGACCGCACTGGAACTGCTTGGCAAAGCCTCGGACAGCGGTGTGGAAACCGAAATGCTGGTCGAGTTTGCGGGCAGCCTGACAGCTCCGACTGCCAAAGCCGCGCTACTCCGAATGCTGGGGCGACATGGAAAAATGATCGCCCGTCCCCTGATCATGGCTAGCCTCTGGGACAAAGACCTGTTGGTGCGCCAGGCCGCCATCGAGGCCGCTGAATCCCTGCAGGGCAAACTCGACGCCCGTAGCCTGCAAGCCGTCGTCGCCCACCGGAACTGATCGGGTTAGTCGCTTGCGACCGCCGAGAGCGGGAACGGCAGATTTGATGTCTTTCTCTATAGTGCCCTTCGGAATTGTTGCCGCCCTATAGTTTAGGTTGTGGACGATCGTTCACTCCAGACTACTCTCTGTCAATTTCTTTATGCTGAAATAACAGAAGTTGCTGGAATAGGAATAGGAATTATTGTTTGTTTGGGTTGACAAAGTAGTTCGACCTCGTATATTATTGAATTGTACTTTATTTTGTAAGATACTGGTATTTTCTTAATGGAGAATCGTGATGCCCAGTGAAGCGATCATGCAGCGGATTGTCAGCTATACAGAAGAACAGGGATTGTATGATCCACTGATTTTGCGCGATGGCTTTGAGATGATTCATTTGAATCGCATGATCGAGCAATTGGCAGAGGAGAATCTGGCAGAGAGGGGAGTCAGTTTGCGTTTGGTTGAGATCTTGGAGTGTTTATATCATCATCCGGATGGGGTGATGATACCCGCGGATTTATCGGAGGAGGTGAATCTTTCGCGTTCAGCGATGACCTCGGCTTTGGATTCTCTGGAGAAGCTGGGGTATGCAATCCGTAGCCCGCATCCCAGTGACCGTCGGATGTTTGAGATTTCTCTGACCGAGACAGGACGTCTTTTTATGACGGAATTGCTGCCGGAACGCTATAAGAAATTGGTTTGCATTATGCGGGAGATCAGCGAAAAAGAACGAGCGTTGTTGCTGAAGACTTATCGAAAAATTTTCAAGCTTTTAAAGGCGGCATTGAATACTTAAGAGTTTAGAAAAATGGGCTATCATTTGCCGGAAATGTTTGGGTCAAGCGAAATGAAAAAAATAGGGCAGGATAAAATGAAATTGAACGAGCGAAGGGAAACGGATTTACTGGCACGATTAAGCCGCTTAGGGCAAGGTGCTGTGATGGTGTTGTCGGCGTTGGCTTTGTGCGGGTGTCGTCCGAAACAGGAAGCTGCGGTGGTTGCGGCGGTGCCGGTCAGCTCAATAACGGTTAAAACCGAGCCGGTGCTATTGTATACTGAGCTTCCTGGGCGGGTGGCACCGTATTTGATTGCTGAGATTCGTCCTCAAGTCAGCGGTTTGATCCAGAAGCGTTTTTTTAAGGAAGGCGCAGAAGTTAAAGCGGGGGATGTCCTTTATCAAATTGATCCGGCTTCTTATCAGGCGACGAAAGCAAATGCCGAAGCCGCTTTGGCGATTGCCAAAGCCAATCATGCGACGGCTCTGGCAGCTGAGAGTCGGGCGAAAGCCGGTCTTGCCAATGCGGAAGCCGTGGTACATGTGGCGGCTGCTGGTCGGGATACGGCATTGGCGGCTCTGGAAGCGCTAAAAACCTCGTTGACGTCCGCTAAGGCAGCCCAAGCCAGTGCAGAAGCCAATGCGGATCCCTTACGTTTGCGTACCGAGCGGTTCAAGGAATTGCTGGTCAGCAAGGCGGTCAGCCAACAGGATTTTGATGATGTGGATTCCGCCCGGCGGCAAGCCGAGGCTAGGATCAAACAGGTAATCGCTGCGGTTGCTGGGGCAACAGCAGATTTGCTGCGGGCAGAAGCCGGGATAAAAGTCGCTGATGCCGAGATTGAAAGAGCTCAGGCTGGTTTGTTGTCGAGCATGGCTGAAGTGGAAGGAGCTGCAGCCGGCGTGACGAGCGCTCTAGCAGGGATTCAAAGTGCGGAGGCTATGCTGGAGACGGCTCGGATCAATCTGGGTTATACGAAAATTACCGCTCCGATCAGCGGGCGGATTGGACGTTCCAATATTACGGTTGGAGCTTTGGTCACGGCGCATCAGCCCTTGGCTCTGGCAACGATTCAACAGCTCGACAAAGTTTATGTCGATGTGCCGCAGGCAACCGCAGAATTGCTGCACTTGCAACGCCGTTTGAGTGATGGTCGCCTTACTCATAATGGCACCCAGGATGTCGTTAAACTGAATATGGAAGACGGTAAACCCTATGAACTGGCAGGGACGCTGCAATTTCGGGACGTCACTGTCGACCCGAGTACTGGCTCGTTTGTCCTCCGGATGGAATTTTCCAATCCGCAGCGCAAGTTGCTTCCGGGCATGTTTGTCCGCGCTCAGATCGAAGAGGGAACCAAAGAAGACGCGATCCTAATACCTCAACAGTCGGTTACCAGGGATACCAAAGGCAACTCCATGGTTATGTTGATCGACAACGCTGATCAGGTGCAAATCCGGACGATCAAATTGGACCGCGCCATCCATAATCAGTGGTTAATCAGTCAGGGACTGCAGGCGGGTGACCGGGTGATTTTTGAAGGACTGCAGCGCATTCGGCCTGGAGTGAAAGTAGTGGAGACCGCACCCGTTGAACCTGCTGGTGATAAAGCCACAGGGGTTGAAAAGAAACTCTGAGCGATTTTAACTTTATTGATGGAGAAAACATATGTTGTCTCGATTTTTTCTGGACAGACCGGTCTTTGCCTGGGTTGTCGCGATTTTCATCATGCTACTGGGCTGTCTGTCGATTTATAATTTGCCAATTGCTCAATATCCGAATCTGGCTCCACCAACGATTGCTATTGGTGCCATGTACCCCGGAGCTTCAGCCGAGACGGTGGAAAACAGTGTTACCCAAGTGATTGAGCAAAGTATGACCGGGCTGGATGGCATGTTGTATCTTGCCTCAACTAGCGATTCCTCAGGAGCCTGTCGTATTGAACTAACCTTTGCTCCGGGGATTGATCCGGATCTGGCTTGGACGAAGGTGCAGAACAAACTTCAATTGGCAACGGCCAGTCTGCCGGAAGTTGTGCAACGTACTGGTGTGCAGGTGACCAAATCTACCAAGAACTATCTGATTATGGTGGGACTGGTTTGTGAAGATGGCAGCATGAACGCCAATGATGTAGGGGATTACGCTGTCTCCAATGTTGAAGGGGTGCTGGCACGTGTTCCCGGGGTCGGTGAAGTGGAGAAATTTTCCCGTGAATATGCGATGCGTATTTGGCTGAATCCAGATAAACTTATTCAGTACAGTCTGACTTTTGAGGATGTACTTCTGGCTGTGAGCACTTACAACGTCGAAGTGTCGGCCGGTCAGTTTGGTGGCGCTCCGGCGGTAAAAGGGCAGCGGCTAAACAATTCGATTGTGGTGCAGAACCTGTTGAAGACGCCGGAAGATTTTGCCAATATTCCAGTACATATGAGTAGCGATGGGGCAACTGTACGGGTGCGTGATCTCGGGCGCACCGAGCTGGGTACCTATATCAGTGACATTAATGCTTTGTATAATGGTAATCCCGTTGCGATGTTGGCGATCCGTCAGACCCCGGGCGCCAATGCCTTGACTACTGCCAATGCAATCAAAGCGAAGATGAAGGAATTGACTCAGAATTTCCCCTCTGGTTTGAAGGTGGTTTATCCATATGACACGACTCCTTTTGTTGTCGTGGCCATCAAGGAAGCAGTGAAGTCTCTGTTTTTGGCGATTGTATTGGTTTTTCTGGTAATGTGGCTTTTCATGGGGAATATCCGGGCTACGTTGATTCCTACGATTGCTGTGCCGGTCGTTCTATTGGGCACCTGTGCGGCGCTGAATGTTTTTGGCTTTTCAATCAATATGTTGACCATGTTTGCAATGGTGATTGCCATTGGACTGTTGGTGGATGACACGATCGTCGTCGTTGAGAATGTCGAGCGCTTGATGAGTGAAGAGGGCTTGTCCCCCAAGGATGCGACAGCCAAATCCATGGAGCAAGTGACCAGTGCTTTGATCGGTTTCGCTCTGGTGTTGTCGGCTCTCTTTGGTCCTATGGCATTTTTCAGCGGCTCGACGGGAATTATTTACCGGCAGTTTTCGATGACTGTTGTCACTTCGATGATCTTATCGGTGACCGTGGCGCTGATTCTGACTCCGGTACTCTGTGCCAGCATTTTGAAACCTGTGCCCAAGGGCCATGAGGCGGCGGAAAGCGGGATCAAACTGCTACGCCCATTTTTTCTCTGGTTTGATGCGAAATTTAACCGCTTCCGAGATGTTTTGGTGTCTTTGGTTGGGTATGGCTTGACACGAAAAATGCGTTTTATTCTGGTGTACGTATTGATTGTCGGGGGCTTGCTGGTCATGTTCCGCAATATTTCCACCAGTTATCTCCCAGATGAAGATCAGGGAATCCTGCTGACTCAGGTGATTCTGCAGACAGGGGCTACCTTGGAACAGACCGAAGCGATGTTGGTGAAAGTTCGCGAATATTTTCTGGAACAGGAAAAAGAAGCGGTGGAATCTTGCGCAACCATCGGTGGCTCGGGCTTTTCCGGTCGAGCGCAGAATAACGGTATGGTTTTCGTTAAGTTGAAAGACTGGGGATTACGCCGGGATCCAAAGCTGAAGGCCGATGCGATTGCCGGACGTGCCACCGCTCATTTCGCCCAATATCACAATGCTATGATTTTTGCTTTTCCGCCGCCGGCTATTGCCGAACTAGGTGTTGCGCAGGGGTTTGACTTTCAGCTGGTCGATCGAGCCGGTTCCGGCCATGACGCTTTGCTGAACGCCCGCAACCAGTTGCTTGGCATGGCTAGGCAGGATAAACATCTGATGAATGTTCGTCCGAACGGGATGGAAGATGTGCCGGAATATCGTGTCGATGTTGATTGGGAGAAAGCCGGTGCATTGGGCGTGCCAATCAACTCGATCCATGCGACGATTTCGGCAGCCTTTGGCAGCGCCTATGTCAATGATTACATCCAGAATGGGCGGGTCAAACGAGTGTATCTGCAGGCAGATGCCCCGTATCGGATGTTACCAGAGGATCTACAGCGCCTTTACGTCCGCAATACTGTGGGGAAAATGGTTCCCTATTCGGCGTTTGCAAGCGGTCGCTGGTCGAGTGGCTCGCCGCGGCTGGAGCGTTTCAATGCTTTTCCCTCAGTCAATCTTTGGGGACAAGCGGTCAAGGGTCAGAGTTCTGGTGACGCGATGCAGATTATGGAAGAGTTGACTCAGAAGCTTCCAAAGGGTTTTGATTATGAGTGGACGGGTCTTTCGTATCAGGAAAAGCAGGGCACCAGTCAGACTGGACTGCTTTATACCTTTTCGATCATTATCGTATTTCTGTTTCTGGCGGCCTTGTACGGTAAGTGGGATATTCCAATTGCGGTGCTGTTGACTTTGCCACTAGGAGTGATCGGCGGTTTCATTGCCTCGATGGGGCGAGGACTACCCAGTGATGTATATTTTCAGATTGGTTTGCTGAATACATTAGGTTTGTCGACCAAGAATGCGATTCTGATTGTCCAGTTTGCGATGGGCGGTGTAGAGCAGGGTGTCGGCTTGGTGGAAGCCTGCCTGACAGCTGTACGGCTGCGCTTGCGTCCGATTATGATGACCTCGCTGACGACCGGGCTTTCGGTATTGCCGATGGCGCTAAGTTCCGGTGCGGGTGCAGGTGCGATGAATGCTATTGGAACCGTCGTCCTGGGGGGGATGATTACCGGTACCATCCTGGTGGTGGTTTTTGCTCCGTTATTTTATATGATTGTGGAAAAGACCTTTGGCAAAGGTCGCAATAACGCTGTCAAAGTGGCGCTGAATGGAGGATTGAACTAATGCGAACCCCTGCCTTTGTTGTTTTATTTGTCATCTGCTTGAGTGGCTGTACGATGATTCCGACTTATCAACGCCCGGCAGCCCCGGTGCCGGAAGTTTTGCCGGGCGCTGTGCAAGCCGATGCGGTCTCAGCAACGTCTCCGGCGGCAGCGGAACTTCCCTGGCGAGAATTCATTGTTGATGTCGAGTTGCGTCAGCTGATTGAAAGTGCGTTGCAGAACAACCGGGATTTGCGTCTGGCGTCTCTGAATGTGGAAAAAGTCCGGGCTTTATACAAGATTCAGCGCGAAGAGCTTTATCCCAGCTTGTACGCCACCGGCAGCGGTAGCCGTCAGAGCACGTCCCGTGATTTGTTGCAAGCAGGTCAGGATCGGATTACAGAATATTATCAGGCGAATCTCAGCCTGCTTTCCTGGGAACTGGATTTCTTCGGGCGTTTGCAGAGCCTCACAAAAATTGCTCTGCAGGAATTTATGGCCACAGAGCAAGCGCGTCGCAGCGCTCAGATTATGCTGATTTCTTCGGTGGCAAATGGCTATCTGGTTTTGGCTGCAGAACGGGAATCCCTGCAACTGGCGGAAGATACCTTCAAGTCTCAGCAAGACGCATATAAATTGGTGGAACGGCAGTATAACGAAGGCTTGGCCACCGAACTGGATCTGCGACGGGCACAGGTTCCTCGCGAAACCGCACGGGTCGATATGGTAAGATACCGGCAACGCATCTCTATTGCCGAAAATGCCTTGCAATTTCTGGTGGGTACTGCTTTGCCGGCGGATTTGCTGCCTGGGAGTCTGGCGGATGTGGAGTTGCCGGCAAGTTTAGCCAGTGGGCTTTCTTCGGAAGTGTTACTTCAACGCCCGGATATTCTGGCGGCGGAGCATCAGTTAAGGGCGGCCTATGCGACGATTGGTGCGGCGCGGGCGGCCTTCTTTCCGAATATTGTACTGATTGGGAATCTTGGTACGGCGAGTACAGAGCTGTCACGACTTTTCGAAAGTGGCACGAGCACTTGGGGCTTTTCGCCGCAGTTGTCGATGCCCATCTTTGATGCGCGCACTTGGTCGGCATATCGAGTTAGCAAAGTCCAACGCGAAATCGCATTGACGCAATATGAAAAAGCCATCCAGAATGCCTTCCGGGAAACTGCAGATGCTCTAGCTGTCCGCAGTGCGCTTCGTGAGCAGCTTGCTGCTCAGGTAGACCTAGTGGAAGCTTTGGCGGAGACTTATCGCCTGGCGCGTTTCCGCTATGAAAAGGGGATCGATAATTATCTGAGCGTATTGGATGCTCAGCGTTCGCTGTTCAGCGCTCAGCAGAGTTTGGTTAGCTTGCGCCTAGCAGAACACAGCAGCCGTTTGCAATTATATGCTGTTCTCGGCGGCGGCGGTTTGCCGGAACCGGAAGCGGAAGACATAAAATAAGGCTGTAATAGTTTGAGGGATTCAAGTGTGGGGCAGGAATGGGGGCGGGGAAGCGAGCTGAAGCTCGCTTTTGACGCAGGCTGAAGATAATGTGTCAATGTCAAGCCGTTTTTAGAGATTTTTCGAGCGATTTTTGAAAAAAGATTTCAGAGTACGGTTTGTCATTCACAACT
>JBAXYW010000061.1:0-13871 GCA_041670605.1 Lentisphaeria bacterium | reverse complement strand
CTGCGTTTCAATAAAATCGCCAATTTCCGCGACTGCTGCAGATGCTTCTTCACCCTCGGCTTGGATAATCAGTTTGCTACCATAGGAGGCTTCCAGGGTTAGCATGGAAAGAGTGCTGCGGGCATCGGCACTCTGATTGCTTTTACGCAATTTTACCACGGCCTGGAAGCGCATGGCAAGCAGGGCAATTTGCCCGGCAAAACGCAAATGTAAGCCCCGTTTGTTGAGTACGGTGACTTCTCTGGTGATTTCATCGCTACGACAGCTTGGAGTTTCCATAAACAGAGTGGTAAAAATGGCTTCAGTAAGGGGAAATGAGTAATAAATTTTCTTAATATAAACTTGTAAAGTGGTATTTTCAAGTCATTTGCGGATTAAACGGCGGGGTTTGTACTCGCTGCGCATATCCTCAGGTTTTTGTTATTAAGGCAGGGGAGCAATTTAGGGCAGCGGGTTTCGGATTGGGTGGGTTGGCTGATTTTTGCGTGAGTTGCTTCCGGCAATTTTTTCATGTGCGGAATCATATGATGTAATCTGTCCAGAGGGAGAGAAAAACGGATGACACTTTTTGAAGAGAATGTGAAGAAGTTGTTGCCGCGCTTGCGGCAGCTTCGGGTTATCCCGGTATTGGTATTGGAGCGTCTTGAGGAAGGATTGCGGGTTTGCGAGTTGCTTGTCAGCAATGGCTTGCCAGTAGCGGAAATCACCTTCCGAACGTTGGTAGCGGCGGAGATTATTGCCCGGGCGCGTCGGGAGTTTCCGCAGCTTTTAATCGGTGCAGGGACGGTTTTGCGTCGTGAAGAACTGGAGCGTGCGATGGACGCCGGCGCGGCTTTCGCAGTTGCTCCGGGCTTCAATCCAACGGTGGTCAAAGCAGCGATCGAGCACGGCTTTCCCTTCGCACCGGGTGTCTGCACTCCCAGCGAGGTTGAACAAGCCGTCGAACTGGGCTGCCGCCTATTGAAATTTTTTCCAGCGGAAGCAGTTGGCGGTCTGGGAATGTTGAAAAGTCTGCGGGCTCCCTATCGCCATCTGGACTTGTCCTGGCTGCCGACTGGGGGAATCAGCAGCGAGAATGCAGCGGCCTATCTGGCCTTGCCGGAAGTGGCAGCCGTCGGCGGCACCTGGCTGGCCAAAGAAAACGACCTGACGACGGAAAATTGGGACGCAATCGCAGAAAAAATTCGTGCCGCAAGACGGTTGCAGAACTGATTTTCCCCCGCACTAGGACGTACTTGCGTTACAGATTCTGGTTAATCGGCAAATTTGCTCTATATTAGATACGTTACTTTCTTATCACGAAATTTAGCGAGGAATAGGAACATTATGAAGAAAATAGCCTTGGCTCTGCTTGTCTTCAGTATTTTTTCCGGAATGCTTTATCCGCTCTTAGGAGCCGACAGAGAAAATCCGGCGGCTTCCGATACGGTCGCCGTGGTAGCGGCAGAACCTACGGGAGCGTTGGAGGGGTTAACCTTGCGACAGATCGTCAGTGACGGGGGGATTGTGATGTATCCGCTTGTCGGCTTGTCTTTTCTTGCTGTCGGCCTGGTGATATTATATCTGCTGACTTTGCGCGAAAAACTGATTTACCCCAAGGCGTTTATACGGGAAGCTCAGGATGCCGCTGAAATGGGGGATATGGAAGCCCTGCGGGAGCTTTGTCTGGAGAATGCCACCCCGGCGGCCAAGATCATTCATTCGGCGCTGGAACAATGTGTTCAAGGGCAACCTATTGATTATAATTCGGTGCAGGATGCGATGGAGGATGAGGGGAATCGCCAGGCGGGTTACCTTTGGCAACGAATTCAGTATCTGCTGGATGTCTCCACCATTGCGCCAATGGTTGGTCTGCTGGGAACGGTTTGGGGGATGATGATCTCATTTTCCGGGTTGGAAAGCGGAGTGAATCTGATCAATAAGGCCGATACCCTGGCATCCGGTGTTTCGCAGGCCATGTATACGACCTTCGGCGGGCTGGTGATTGCTATCCCAAGTATGGCTCTCTATACCCTTTTCAGGGGACGGGTCAATACGGTCGTTAGTGCCATGGAAAGTGCCTGCAATTCGGTGCTGAGGCGTTTGGCCAACAGCCGGAAAAACTCGGTTTTCACGCCTTGAGCCGGGAGCGTCCGGGGGCAGAAATCAAGGAGAAAGGTAACCGGGATGGATTTTAAAAAATATATCAAAGACAATCCTCTGGGCTTTCAAATGGCTCCGATGATTGATATTATCTTCATTCTGCTGATCCACTTTATGGTGGCGACGATCTTTGCCCAGTGGGAAAATAAACTGGGCATACAGGTACCATCTGCAGATTCCGGAATACGAACCGAACGCCAACCCGGTGAGGTGATCATCAATATTGATGCCGAAGGGGAAATTTTCATCAATAGTAAACCGATCAGCAGCGAGCGTTTGCAGAGCCTTCTCGGTCAGATTTCCGAGACTTTCAAAAGCCAGCCGGTGATTGTGCGTGCGGATCAGAATACCCGGCATAAAGACGTGATCAAGGTTCTTGACATTTGCCGTAAAGTCGACATCTGGAATGTCGCTTTTTCCACTCTTGCACGGGAGAACACACCTTGAGGCGAACGTTTTTCAGTTCGATGGATTGTTTCTGCTCAATACAGGGGGGGGGGCGCTTCTGTTTTCTGTTGATATTGCTGTCCCTTGCCCTGCCAGCGCAACAGCAGGTGGAGGATATTACCAATCCCGAGCAGCATTACCTGTATGCCGCAGGCCTGATGCAACGAAATTTTTACGATTTGGCCTTGCCTCAGCTGAAAATTTTTCTGCAGCGTTATCCGGAACATGAGCGTGCCCGGGAAGTTCAGCGTCTGCTGATCTATTGCTATCATGCTTTAAACAAGCCATCCGAGACCTTGGCCGGGATCACACAATTCCGCAAACAATGGCCAAAGGACTCCCTGAATGAACAATTTTCTGTAATGGCAGCGGTGATTCGCTATCAGCAGAACGATTTTGCCGGAGCCTTGCAGGCCTATCAGGAATTGAGCCAATCGGGAAATCCGCAGATTGCCGAAACCGGGGTCTACTATCTTGGGCAATGCCAACTGCAATTAAAACAGGATGCCGAAGCATTTGCCACGTTGCTGGTGCTTGCGGAACGCCCCTTGCAGCCGGAATTCCCCTATCGGGCGTATGCGGCTTTTTATGTCGCCGGCGAATGTCTGAAAAAGGGGGATATGAAAAAGGCGGGAGAATTCTTTGCAAAAATCAGCAAAGGGAAAGAATTGCCGGCTGAGATGCGGGAAAAAGCGCTGTTACGGTATGCCGATCTTGAATATGAACAGAGGAATTATGCCGCAGCTCTGGCGGGTTATGAAGAATACATCCTGGCTTTTCCAAAAGGGAGTTTTCAACAGCAGGTTCGCCGGCAGCGAATGATTTGTGCATATCGTCTGCAGGATTATGCAAAAGCTGCTGACCTCGGAGCAGATTGGCAGACTCGCTATCCGCAAGCCGATGATTACGAATTGGATCTTCTTCAAGCGCAAAGTCTGCTGGAGTTGCAACGCTATGAAGAAGCCCTGCTACTCTATGGAAAAGTCGGGAGAATGAAAAAAATCCCGGAGGAATATCATTTTCCCAGCCTGTTGCAGGAATTGACCTGCCTGAGCCTGCTGGAACGACACCAGGAACTCCTGAGCAAAGGACAGGAACTGCTCGCGAAATTCCCTAATTGCTCGGAAAAAGGACGCATCCTTTTCCAGCTCGGCAAAGCCGCACAGCTCTTGCACTACCAAGAACAAGCAGAAAAATTTCTACGTGCCGCCATGGAATTTTTCGTCGGCGAGAAGGAACTTTTTTTAACGGCGGCGGATGCCTTGTTAAAAAGTTTGCTGGAGGGGGAGAAATGGTCTGAGGCGGCTATGGTTTGCCGGCGGATGTCTGAAAATGTCTCTCCGAACTTGCAAGCTCAATACCGGTTAAAAGCGGTGGAATATGAGTTCAAGCTGGAGAATTGGGTCGCGGTGCGCACGGAAGTCGAACAGATCCTCAAGCATTGGCCGGATCAGCCAGAAGTGTTGATTTCCGCACTGCAATTTCAAGTCCATGCCAGTCTGGCTCTGGAAGCGTATGAAGAAGCCCGAACGAATCTGCTGCGCTTGCAGAACCTGGTTGCTCCAAATGCACGAGGGCCGATTGGGTTGCTGCTGGCAAGAGTGTTGCTGAATCTTGGCAAGGATCGGGAAGCTGGCGAGGTGCTGCAGAAAACCCTTGTTTTGCCGGAGCTGGAGAGCAATCTGCAGGTCGAATTGGAAGCGCTGCTTTTGCGTTTGTATCTTGAATGGGAGGAAAAAGACGCGGCCTTGCCACTGCTGGATAAACTGCTTCAGTTGAGCGAGGACGAGAGAAAAGGGCGGATCAGCGCGCAATTGTGGTATGCGATGGGATCCCTTCTGATTTCTCAGCAACGGTATGAAGATGCCGAAAAAGCATTGCGGCTGAGCCTCGCAGAGGAGCAAAACTTAGAGCTCAAGAACCAGTCCGCAATGAGCTTGGCTCAAATTCTGATTCTGCTTCATCGCAATGAAGAAGCCAGCGGGCTTCTCAATACCATCCGGGATCAGAATCAGCAAGCCGGTGTGCCGCCCAGTGCGGAACTTTTTTCGCTGCTGGCGGAATTGAATCTTCAACTGAAGCGTTTCGATCTCTCGTTTGCCGCGGTCGAGCAATGCTTTGCTGCGCCCGGAAATACGAGTCTGCGTTCTCTAACCCGGGCGCGCTGGGTGATGGCAACATTGCTCTTTGAAGTGGAGAAGGATGCGAAAAACGCATTGCCCTACAGCATTAAATGCTTTGTGTTGGCGGATGATCCCCTGTATTCCCCCAAGGCGATGCAGCTGGCGATCGGAATTTATCGGGCATTGGGAAATGAAACGGATGCCCGCACCACCTGGAATGAATTGAAACAACGTTATCCGTTGCAGGCGGCTGGGTTCCAGAGCAGTCCACTGGTGAAAGATTGGAATTAAACAAAAAATGTTCCAAAGGGAGCAAAGGGATTTTCTTGCATAATCACAAGTTGCTGTGTATATTGGACTCATGTCGAATCTTCCCTTGAATTATCCATATAACGATAAGGAAATTGGAATATGGGCTCTGTACGAATTCTAATATTATCTGAACAGATGCGAGGCACGTCCTTCGCTCTTACTGGTAATCAATACTCGATTGGGCGGGCTGAAAGCTGCGACATCTGTATTTCAGATCCGACGATCAGCGGCCATCACTGTACCTTGCTGAAGCTCGAAGATGAGCGCTATGCGGTGCGTGACGAGGGGTCTACCAATGGCACAAAGGTGAACGAGGTGAAGGTCACCGACCAGATTGTGCCGCTGACCAATGGAGACATCCTGCAGGTCGGCGCCGTTGAAGTTCTGTTTGATGACCGGGAAGATAATAAACTGGAATCCCGAACCATGACCGTCATCAATCTCGAAACGACCGGTACCAGCGAAATTTCCACCAGTTCAATGAAAAATCTCGGCACCAAAATCGGTGCCAAAAAAAGTGTTTCCTTGAGGGAAAACAAGTCCCATACCAAGATTATCTTGATTTCTCTGGCGGTGTTGGGGTTCGGGGCATTGGTTTTGCTGATTATGCTGGGTATCAAACTGCTTACAGGAGGCCCGGCAACTCCCTGAGTAAGGGAACTGCAGAAGATGTCAGGAGGTCAACTCATTGCGACCCTTTTCAATCGTTTGCGGATTGAGAATAACGGAGTGTTTTGCAAGCAAGACTTACAAGCATAAGATAATAAAGTTACGAAATTTGCCGGATTTCAGGTAAAAGAGAATTCCGGCATGGTCAGAACTATTGGCTTCCGGGAATGTTTTTCTGAGAGCAGTTTGCCTGTTCTTCAGAAGTTTATTCGTCGATCACCCTACTACTACAGGATTCAGGATTTATTGTAATGCCAGAAAATTCACCTCAAGTGCCTCAGGCACCGAAAAATCATTTTCCTAAACGCCAGCTGGGTTTCTGGCTGTTTTTGCTGCTGGTTGTCCCGCTGGCCGTCATGCTTTTTCATTCCAAAGACCCGAAAGAAATTCATGAGTTGAGTTCTTCTCAATTTGAGAAATATCTGCAGGAAGGCCGGATTCAGGAAGTGCAGATTGAAGCGCAGGCCGGCAGCGCAGTTCAAGAAATTCTCGGCACGTATCGCCTTACCGATGTAGCGGAAGGGGCGGATTCAGCCCAGCCTTTTCGGGTGAAAGTATTATATACGGATCAGCTTGATACCCTGATTCGTGAAAAATGTGAACGTCGCGAAGTGAGCGCAGCGAATAATTTTCTGCCGGGGCTTTTGTATTCCCTGTTACCGATTGTTCTGCTGGTGATTTTGCTTTCCTTTGTTTATTCCAGAGCCATGAAGTCGGCTGGGAAAAGTGCGCTTCAGTTTGGCAAGAGCCGTGCCAAGATGCTGAATCCGTCTTTGGAGAAAGTAACTTTTAACGATGTCGTGGGCATTGAAGAAGCCAAGGAGGATGTGCAGGAAATCGTCGAGTACCTGAAGAATCCGACCCGTTTCAAGCGCTTGGGCGGCAGAATTCCCCGCGGAGTGCTGATGGTTGGCCCGCCGGGAACTGGGAAAACGCTGTTGGCGAAAGCGATTGCCGGGGAAGCCGAAGTCCCTTTCTTTTCCATCAGCGGTTCCGATTTTGTCGAAATGTTTGTCGGAGTCGGTGCGAGCCGTGTGCGCGATATGTTTGAGGAAGGCAAGAAATGCGCCCCCTGCCTGATTTTCATCGATGAGATTGATTCGGTCGGGCGTTCCCGGTTTTCCGGCATTGGCGGTGGTCATGATGAACGCGAACAGACACTGAATGCATTGCTGGTGGAGATGGATGGCTTTGAACCCAATTCCGGCGTTATTGTTTTGGCAGCGACAAACCGCCCGGATGTGCTCGACCCCGCGTTGTTACGCCCAGGCCGTTTTGACCGACAAATTGCCATCGATCTGCCGGATTTGCGCGGACGTCTGGCGATTTTGAATGTGCATGCCAAAAAGGTCACCATTGATCCTAATGTCAATATGCGCAAAATTGCCAGAGGAACGCCGGGATTCAGCGGTGCGGACTTGGCCAATCTGATCAATGAAGCCGCTCTGCTGGCGACCCGCCGGAATCTCGATCAAGTCAGCTTGGATGAATTGGAAGAATCCCGCGATAAAGTACGCTGGGGCAAAGAACGCCGCAGCCGGAGAATTGATGAAAAAGATCGCCGGCTCACTGCCTATCATGAAGCCGGTCACGCATTGGTGGGCATGTTCTGCGAAAATGCTCTCCCTTTGCATAAAATTACCATCATTCCCAGAGGAGTCGCGTATCTTGGGGCGACGATGCAGCTGCCCGAACAGGATCAGATTCATCTTTCCCGCAAAGAATTGCTGGATCATATTGCCGTCTGTATCGGCGGACGCTTGGCTGAAGCGTTGATTTTCGACGACATCACCACCGGAGCGTCAATGGATATCTTGCAGGCGACGGAGATCGCCCGTAAGATGGTCTGCCAGTGGGGCATGAGCTCGAAGCTCGGTTTCATCAATTATGCCGGTCACCAGGAACATATCTTTTTGGGACGCGATGTCACGCGTACGGAAGATTTTGGCCAGGAGACGGCTCGAGAGATTGATCTGGAAGTGCGCCAGATCATTGCGGAAGCATATGCCCGGGTAAAAATAATACTGGAAACCAATCTGGAAAAACTCAAGACGTTTGCTGAAACCCTGCTGGAAAAAGAGACGATGAACGCCGAGGAAGTCTATGCTCTGCTGGACATGCCGATGCCGGCCAGTAAACGCAGCAAGCATGATCTGGAAAGTGATCTCGACGAAGATCGTATGACTCCAGCGCAAAGTAAGCCGGAAGAAAACCCAGAGGCAGAGGACAAAGAGCCGGAGGTGAAGCAGCCGGAGGTGAAGCAGCCGGAGGTGAAGCAGCCGGAGGACGCGGATTTGGATCGCTGAGCGGAGGAAACCGGCTGCTGCTGATATATATGGATTATGATGTAATCATTATTGGAGCCGGATTATCCGGGCTGGCGGCAGGCGTACGCTTGACCCATTTTGGACGGAAAGTCCGGCTTTTTGAACGGCATTGTTTCCCTGGTGGCTTGAATTCCTATTATTACCGCCAGGGAGAAGTGATCGATGTCGGACTGCATGCGTTGACCAATTATGTGACCGCCAAAGACCGAAGCGCTCCATTGAATAAAATGCTCCGGCAATTGCGTTTGCGGCGCGAAGACTTACAACTTTGCCCGCAGACCTATTCGCTGATCGAATTCCCCGGCAGACAGCTGAAAATGAGCAATAATTTTGCCGCCTTCAGCGCTGAAATAGCAGAAAAATTTCCAGATCAGGTCGCTGGTTTTGAAAAGCTGGTGGAACGGATTCGGTTTTCGGATTGTTTCATTTCGGAAGCGCCTTTTGCATCCGCCCGTGAGATTGTGGCAGAGTATCTGAGCTCCGAACCCCTGCGCGAGTTCCTTTTTTTGCCTTTGATGTATTATGGGAATCCTCGGGTTGGAGACATGGATTTCAAACAGTTCTGCATCCTGTTTCACAGTATTTTCCTGGAGGGGCTGTCACGTCCCCGGGAGGGCATGAAAAGTTTCATCCAGAAACTTGTGGAACGCATCCGGAAAGCCGGCGGCGAAGTCTCCCTGGGCAATGGCATCATCCAATTGCATGGCGATGAAAAGCAGATCACTTCGGTCACCGACGAAGAAGGCCAGACGCACTACGCAAAAACCTTTATTTCCTGTATTGGAGCAGGGGAAACTGCAGCTCTCTGCCAGCCACCGCCCCCGGAATTGCTGCAGGCAAAACCCGGGCAGATCGGCTTCCTGGAAACCATTTTCAAACTCGCTCAACCGGCGAAAGATTTTGGCTTGCTGGCCTGCACAATTTTCCGGAACCTGCGCCCGGTCTTTCATTATGCCCCACCAGCGAACCCGGTGGATTATGATTGTCAGGTCTATTGCATGCCGGGAAATTATGCCGGCTGCGAGCAGATTCCGGCGGCTTGCCAGTTACGGATGACGCATCTTGCCAATCCCACTTATTGGTTGAATCTTTCCTCCGAGGCCTATCAGCGTGCCAAAAAAGAAGTGCTGGAAAGACAGAAAGAAATATTGTCTGCTTCCTGGCCACGCCTGGTGCCGGCGATTCTCTCAGCCGAGGTGATGACCCCGAAAACCGTTTTGCGTTATACCGGCCATTTGAATGGCAGCATCTACGGCAGTCCGGATAAATTCAGTAGCGGGAAGTGTTCGCGAAACAATCTGTTTCTCTGCGGTACGGATCAGGGCTTGCTGGGAATTGTCGGATCTCTGATCAGCGGCATCTCGGTAGTCAATCGGCATGTTTTCACCTCCACCTGATTTCCTTTCCACGGTAGACCAACTCGCGCTTCAGCTCGGTTCGTAGTATAGCCCGCTTTCTCGTTCCCGTATCCCACTCCCCGCATTTTGCACTCCTCTTAAACAAGGCTGCAAGCCTGAAGGTTTTTGCAGTATGACGTATTATATTAACTAGAATTCAGTCTTTTTCTACGGCCAAAGCGCCGATTTTTTTCTTTGTTTTAAATTGGAGTTATCGAATGGGTTCGGTACGCCGTGTCTTGGTTGAGAAACGCCCGGGGTTCGATATAGAGGCCAAACAACTGCTGGCTGATCTGCGGGAAAATTTGAACCTTAGCAGCCTGCAGGAGTTGCGAATTTTTAAACGCTATGATTTATCCGGAGTCAGCGACAGCGAATATGCCGCTATACGGGATAGCATACTCTCCGAACCAAATTGCGATTCCGTGTACGAAGAACAATTGCCGGAACTCTCTTCTGCTATTTTTGCGGTGGAATATCTGCCCGGTCAATATGATCAGCGTGCGGATTCAGCGGCACAATGTATGCAGTTGCTTACCCGCAAGGAACGCCCGCTGGTGCGCACCGCAACTGTTTATGCTTTGGCCGAAGTTCCGACGGCTGTAGAGCTGCAGAAGATCAAACAATATTTAATCAACCCGGTTGAGAGCAGGGAAGCTGCCCTGACAAAACCCGAAAGTCTGGAAATTCAGGCTGAGACCCCGGATGATGTGGCGATTCTGAGTGGTTTTCTGGAGTTGGATCAAGCTGGTCTTGAAGAGATGACCGCCCGCTTGGGGCTGGCCATGAGCAGTGAAGACCTCGCCTTCTGCCAGAAATATTTTCGTGATGAAGAACAAAGGGAACCCACTTTCACCGAGTTGCGGGTTATCGATACCTATTGGTCCGATCATTGCCGCCACACGACTTTTCAGACTGTGATCGATCAAGTGGAGTTTTCCGATGATCCGCTCACAGCACCGATTCAGGCCGATTATCAACGTTATTTGGAGCTGCGCCGCAGCCTGGGTCGAGAAAACAAAGACCTTTGTTTGATGGATCTTGCTACTATCGGTGCCCGGGAGCTGAAGCGTCAGGGCAAACTGGATAATCTGGATGCCTCTGAAGAGATCAATGCTTGTTCTATCGTTATTGAAGCCGATATCGACGGCCAGCGCGAACCCTGGCTGATCATGTTCAAGAATGAGACCCATAATCATCCGACGGAAATTGAACCCTTTGGCGGCGCCGCAACCTGTCTGGGCGGCGCCATTCGGGACCCACTTTCCGGTCGCTCTTATGTTTACCAGGCCATGCGCATCACCGGCGCCGGCGACCCGCGTACCCCGCTGGCCGAAACGCTGCCCGGAAAACTACCCCAGCGCAAAATCACTCGCAACGCGGCCGCAGGCTATTCTTCCTACGGAAATCAAATCGGCCTGAGCACCGGAAAAGTCAAGGAATATTATCATCCTGGCTTTGTCGCAAAACGCCTCGAACTCGGTGCCGTTATCGCGGCTGCTCCCCAAGCCAATATCCGCCGGGCAAAACCGGAACCCGATGACCTGATTTTGTTGATCGGCGGACGTACTGGGCGGGATGGCTGTGGCGGCGCTACTGGCTCGTCCAAAGCCCATACCGATGAATCTCTGCAAAGCTGCGGTGCAGAAGTACAGAAGGGCAATCCGTTGACTGAACGCAATATCCAGCGTCTTTTCCGGCAGAAGGAATTTGCTCAAATGATAAAGCGCTGCAATGATTTCGGAGCCGGCGGGGTTTGTGTTGCCATTGGCGAGTTGGCGTCCGGTCTGAATGTGGATTTGGACTCGGTGCCTCGTAAATATGAAGGACTCGATGGGACGGAGCTGGCGATTTCGGAATCGCAGGAACGCATGGCTGTCGTGATTGCGCCCGCGGATTTGTCCAGAGCCTTACAGATGGCTCACGCGGAAAATCTGGAAGCCACGCAGGTTGCCCGGGTGACTTCGGAAGCGCGTTTGCGCATGAGCTGGCGCGGCAATACGATTGTCAATCTGACCCGTTCTTTTCTCGATACCAATGGGGTTACTCAGCATGCCCTTGCTAGGGTCAACTGCCCGGATGCCGGGAAAAACCCTTTCCAGGATCGGGAAATTGCAGATCTGAAAACGGCTTGGCTGGAAACTCTCAACGACTTGAATGTCTGTTCCCAGAAAGGCTTGGGTGAGCGTTTTGATGGCTCGATTGGTGCAGCCACTGTGATCAGCCCCTATGGCGGCAAAACCCGTTTGACTCCTAACGAGGCGATGGCAGCAAAACTGCCGATAGCGGGGCAGACCAACACCTGTACGCTGATGAGCCATGGCTATGATCCTGGCCTATGCTCTTGGAGCCCTTATCATGGCGCCCTTTATGCTGTGGTGGAAGCCAATGCCCGGATCGCCGCCGCCGGCGGCGATGTCGAGCAGGTGAGAATGTCTTTTCAAGAGTATTTTGAACGCCTGAACAAAATGCCGGAACGCTGGGGAAAACCCTTGGCGGCTTTATTGGGTGGCTTGCGTGGCCAATTGGAATTCGGTACAGCGGCCATTGGCGGTAAGGATTCGATGTCCGGTACCTTCAATGATCTTTCTGTGCCGCCAACCCTGGTGGCTTTCGCCGTGACGGCAGCTCAGGCCGATCGGGTGATCAGCCCGGAATTCAAAGGGTCGGGCCATGCAGTTGGCATTCTGCCGGTAAAACGCGATGCTTCCTTCCTGCCGGATTTTGCCCAGTTGCGGAATCAATACCGGCAATTGCACGAATGGATACAGGAAGGAGAAGTGTTGGCCGCTCATACCGTCGGATATGGTGGTATTGCCGCTGCTTTATCCAAGATGTGTTTCGGTAATTGGCTGGGGGTGGCGATTGATTCGAATTGGAGCCCTGCTGAACTGTTCTGTCCCGAATATGGCGCCATTATTATTGAATCAACCGAACCGTTGCCCGGTATCGTCCCATTGGGGGCGACTAGCGCGGCTCCCTGTATTATCTGCAATGATATGGTATTGGATCTCCAGGAAGCCGTTGAAACGTGGCAAAAAACCCTCGAGGGAATTTTCCCGACCGTGCTGCCGGAATCCCCGGCAGTGACTTGGCAACCCTGCCGTAAAAAGCGCAAGCAACATGGCAAAACCAAGGTCGCCCGTCCCCGGGTCTTCATCCCGGTTTTCCCAGGCATCAATTGCGAATACGATACCGCCCGGGCTTTCAGCCGGGAGGGCGCCATCGTTCAAAGCGTGATCATCCGAAATCTTTCGGTGAGCGATATTGAAGAATCCGTAGCGGAAATCGTTAAGGCCATTGATCAGGCACAGATCGTCGCCTTTCCCGGCGGTTTTTCCGGTGGTGATGAGCCGGATGGCTCCGGTAAGTTTATTGCGACGACTTTTCGGAATCCCCTGGTTTCGGAAGCGATGAACAGATTGCTCAAGGATCGTGATGGGCTCGTGCTGGGCATCTGCAACGGTTTCCAGGCGCTGATCAAGCTCGGACTGGTGCCCTATGGTGAAATCTGCCCGGCGCTGGCATCGGATGATCCTACTTTGACTTTTAATAGCATTGGCCGCCATGTCGCCACCACTGTAAATACGCTAGTGGTTTCCACCATGTCACCCTGGTTAAGTCGTACGATGGTCGGCGAGGTGCATGCAGTGGCCATTTCCCATGGTGAAGGACGCTTTTATGCCAGCGATCAACAGGTGCAGCAATTGCTTGCCAATGGACAGGTCGCTTTCCAATATGCCAACCTGGATGGAAAACCTGCACAACAAATGCCCTGGAACCCCAATGGCTCCGTCTGTGCCATTGAGGGCATTACCAGCCCGGATGGCAGAGTTCTCGGAAAAATGGGACACAGCGAACGCAGTCTCGATCCGCAGATATCCATCAATATCCCCGGTAATAAAGACCAGGGCATCTTCGCTTCCGGCGTGGAATATTTTCGCTGAAGAGTGGCAGATTACAAGCCCTCCTCCTCCTCGTTTGCATGAATGACAGGCAAAAAAGGGCGTGGTTCAAAAAGGCCTGTTTACTGGTAACAGTTGTGCAGGCAAATTTCAAGCCGTTTTCAAAGATTTCTCAAGTGATTTTGAGAAAGGATTTCGGAGTATGGGGTTTCATTCACAACTATGTTTCTCCTGATTTGAATCAATACCCTCATGCAGGTACTTGAACTATAAACGCTTGCTTGTCTGTTAGCCCCGGAGGGGCGGCCTCATCGTAGCCCCAGGCAACGCCCGGTTGTGTTAGACGCCATCTAAAAGTTCCGGTTTTTCTGCCATCTAAAAGTTCCGGTTTTTGATCAACGCGTGAGGAAACGTGGTGGAAAACCGTAGGATTTCACCGTTATATCTGCCGATGATATAAGGGCAGTATCCGGTTCCGTGAACGGTTCGTTGGGTAACTTGGATTTTCTGTCAGTCTCCGCAAGCACATGGTTAAGCTATACATGCGTT
>JBAXYW010000060.1:0-13950 GCA_041670605.1 Lentisphaeria bacterium | reverse complement strand
TAGCGGAAAATTATGCCAAATTGAATTCTCTGCGCTTGGTCTTGAGCAAAGAACGTAACTGGCAGATTGCCGATGCGGTTCTGAATGGCAAAAATATCTCGCTGGTGGCAAAGGGGAAATCGACGGATATGTGCGTTTCAATTGCCAATGTCTTTGAAAAACTGGACAAACAATTGCGGCGTTACTTGGAAAAAATCCAAGATCATTCCGTTAAACCGGATCCGGTGGCCAAAGAAAAAATCTGGACTTCCGAAGAACTGAAGGAAGATCAGGACGACTTGGACCTGCTTGCCGACGACGAACAATAATCACTCCCATTGCTGACCGGGAGCATTATGCGATCCGGTCAGCTTTTTTCATGCGGGTCTCACAATGGATTTAAAAATCATCAAAAGTGAAAGCGGCGAGCCGGAATATCGCCCCTCTTGGGATGTGTACTTCCTAAAACTGGCCATGCTGGCATCCGAACGAGCCACCTGCCCCCGAATGCACTGCGGCTGTGTGCTGGTTAATGATCGTCACGTCGTATCGACTGGGTATAATGGTTCACTGCCCGGCAGCCCACATTGCTATACGGATGGCTGCTTGGTGGTCGATGGACATTGTGTACGCACAAACCATGCTGAAATCAATGCCATCTGCCAAGCCGCCAGACATGGGCTTACCCTAGCCGGAGCAACCGCTTATGTGACCAATATGCCATGCACCAGTTGCGCCAAAGCATTGATTGCCGCCGGAATTAAACGCATCGTCGTCTTCTCGGATTACCATGATACTCTGGCTGAATATTTTTTCAACGAAGCTAAGGTCGAATTGACCCGCTTGACGATGCCAGAACAAATTATTCACTATGACCTAGAAAACTTCAGCTCGGCTAGGCCTTTTCAACCTGAAACCCTGCCAGATGAAACGGATTCCTGCTGCCAGCAATGAAAAGACTACTATCGGAACGCATCGCCACGCTCGAACAAGTCCTGCATCAGCACCGCAGAGTCCTGCTGGCTTATAGCGGCGGCGTCGACAGCACCTTTCTGGCAGTTCTGGGCGCACGGGTTCTGAAACAGGATTTTCTGGCCGTAACGATTGATCATCCAGGGTTTCCACGCAAGCAGTTGACTGCAGCCTGTCAATTGGCGAAGACTTATGCGATTCCGCACAAGATGATTCTACTTGCGCAATTGGATGTCCCAGGTTTCCGGGAAAATCCAATCGAGCGGTGTTATTATTGTAAAAAAGCAATGCTGGAGCTATTGCTGCAAGAAGCCCATGCCGGTGGATTCTTTAGCCTGATGGATGGCAGCAATGCTGAGGATGCCAAGGATTATCGGGCAGGTGCTAAAGCGCTGGCAGAGCTCGGTGTCGAAAGCCCCCTGCAGACTCTGCTTTGGAGTAAAGAGGACATCCGCCAGGCCTCCCGCCAAATGGGCTTGCCAACGGCAGATCAACCTTCCTATGCCTGCCTGGCCTCGCGAATCCCGCCAGGCAGCATTATCACCGGCGAAAAGCTGCAGCAGATCGAACAGATGGAAGAACTCCTGCATGACTTGGGCTTCCCGGAATGCCGTGCCAGACATCATGGTGATACCCTGCGCCTGGAAATCGATGCGGGCGCATTTCCGCAAATTGTCCAACCCGACATTCGTACCCAATTATTAACATGCGCGCAGGGTCTGGGCTTTCGCTGGCTTACTCTTGACCTCGAACCGTATCATACGGGACGCCTCAACCCAATCCACCCTGACAAAACATGACTCCTTGCCAGCAAAATACATTTGCCGGAAGCCCCCAACTATTGCAATAAATCGATCAAACCAAGTCAATAATGATTGCTCGAAAACAAGTACGTTTGTAGTTCAGACCCACTTCCCCGCTCCCCAGAATGTAGCCGGAGCTTCCAGCTCCGGATCCGCTCCCGTTCCCGCTCCCCAGAATGTGGCCGGAGCTTCCAGCTCCGGATCCGCTCCCCAATACTCTTTTTTAAAGAGCAGGTGGTATAGGACGAATGGGACATATAGGAAAAATGGATATGACAATAGGACAATGAGCCGAAAAAGTACAGAACAAGCCTCCCATTGTCACATCGTCCTATCTATGCGTCCCATAAGTCCCATGCACTTTTCAGAAAACACCCCCACCTAAAGTAAAGAATATTGAGCCCAAGTCAGTTTAGCTTATGGACGCCAGTTCACCCCAAGTTTTTCCGATGGATGAGCAATTTCTTCATGAAGCCAGGCAGAGCTGCAGAGTCAATAACGCAAAACAAGTCTCCGTCATGCATTTTAAGGCAGTCGAATCTGTCGTTCCAGCAAAAGTGCCATCTCCGCGCTGTTTTTCCAGCAACTTGGCGACGATGGCAGCTCGCCAGTCTTTTGCGGTCTCTGGAAAAACCCTTTCATATCCCCGCAGAGCTCGAACAATCCAGAATAAATCTTCCAAAGCAGCGGTTTTTGCAGCCTCCATGCATGCTGTCAACAGACTTGTCAGTTCCTCAGGCCGCGCCGGATGCTTTCCCAGGCTGAGCAAAGTTAACAGCACAAAAGCCGGCTGCTCTTTGTCGTCCAGCAAAGTTTTCTGCATGACGACGATTTCGTTTTCGGACAGTATTGCCGTTTCCCTTGGCAGCAGGTAATAAAGTTCCAGCAGGGATTGCCGAACCGAAGCCGGCTGCCCGTCCAACATCCATTTTTTTTTGCTTTCCCGAAGTTGTCGAACCAGTACTGTGGTTGCAGGATGCTGAATCCGCAAAGGCAGCCGGATGGCCTGAGCCAATGCTTCGGCATTGCTCAGCGTTTCGGCATTTCTTCGCAGCCACTGACAGCCCTTCTCAAGGCGCTCGGAATACAATTCCAGATTGGCATTCGCCAAAATCACACCCGCCTGGGAAGTAAAAATCGGATTTTCGCCCCAACTGCCATCGGAAAGCTGCTGAGACACCAGCCAATTTTCTCCCCTGAATAAAGCCAAACGCCCCTCTAAAAGCAAAGACTCTCCCAACCCATCCAGACCTGAAAATAGCAACGGTGCAGACAGCATTGTAAACACAAATAAAACTTGCCAGCGTAAACTTTTCATGACCTGAAATTCCAGCAAACCGTAAATGAGTGGAACAGCAAAAGGTGGCGGCACCTTTCTATCATATATCCAGAGTTATTTGCTTTGTTGTCCGAGCCAGAGTACCATATTGAGCAGGAGTTTCTGTTCGACTTCGGACAGTGGGGCATCAATTTCGCCCGGAGCAATACCCAGCGCCAAGCCACACCCGATGTAGCGCCCCTTGTCGAGGCTGCCAGCCACGACAACCGGGTTCATATCCATGCTACAGGCCAGTGTTTGGGCGAGTTTACTTGGTTGCATGGAAACTTGAAAAGGGTAAGCGGAGGCAAAAATAGAATCTCCCAGGCCGGCAAGCACCGGATGCTCTGCGCAACATTTCCATTTCACTCCCGCCAAGGGCTGTTCCAGTACCGTTTCGACCAATTCCGGCACTGAGTTGACAAAGCCGCGGCTGCCTACCATAGCATGGGTCAATAACAACCCGCCACCAGCCTGTATAAATTGATTCAACTTTTCCCCCGTTTCAATCTTCCGAAAACACTCCGCCTTCTCTTTCGGTTGCGGAATGATCACTACTTGACATGCTTTTAATGTCGCCGGATAAATATTATACAGAGCTACGGCATCCAATCCAGGTTGAGTACGGAGAAAATCAAGGATGACCTTGCCGCCATACGAATGGTATTGCCATACGGCGACTTTCAGCCCGCCTTTGTTCGTGAATTCAGGCAGCGCTTCCCGCAGCAGCATTTCTTTTTCTTCTTCATGACCCAGAACCCGGAAGACTTCGCCTCTGGACAGAAAAGGATGCCCCAACGCATTTTCGCCACGCAATTCCAGACGGTAACTACCCGCTTGTTCGATCGCCAGCCGACACGTCAGGGTCTGTTGCTCCCTTTGAAGAGAAATTTTAGCCCGTGGAGCAGCATCCCAGCCATCCCGAAGCAAAGTCAGCTGGGGAGAAGACGTTTGAAGAAACTCTGGCAAAACAAGTTCGGCCAAAAGGGATTCGGAAAGACTATAGCAGCCGGAGGGCAAGCCCAGCTGACTACCCCGCATTTTGATGTTTAAAGAGTTGCCATGATGCGGCAAGGGTTCTGTCACAACCTGCGAACTGACCCCCTGCCCTAACTGCGGCAGAATATTCAACGCAAAATCAGCCGTATGCTGGAAACAAACAAAGCCATCCGCCCCGGTTTTTCGGCTCAACATAATTTGTTCAGCGACGGCTGCTGAATCGGGCAATAAATGGATGCCGATTCCGGGATAAATCGGGATACGATTATGCACTCGGCTCAACTGTTTCGTCAGTAAAAAAGTAAATTCTTCGGCGGAAGCAGTGTAATTCATCGGACAGATAAAGTCCAAAAGTCCCTCATCAATCCAGGCTTCTGCATCCTGTGCGATTGAAAGACGGGCACTTTCCCAATCTCCATAGACTGCAGCAGAAACCTTGATTCCCGGACGAATTTTTTTTGCTTCGTGAGAGACTTCCCGCACCAGCCGCGTAATATTGTTGCGCCGCCACTCGGCATAGGCCAGATAATCCACCCCTGGGGAACGGCAATCCGACGGCCAGTTCTGCACTGGGCGTCCAAGATCTTTCTCAAACGCAAGTCGGGCGTCGAAACTGAAGTCGCTGCCATTATTTGGATACCGGATATAATCAAAATGGATCCCAGCAACAGGGTATTTGCGCACGATTTCAAGCATGGAATCCCGTTCCAATGCAAAATTTTCCGGATGATGCGGTGACAGATAATCGGTATCCTGGTCGTTAAAGGTAACCTGAGTACGGCCAAGGATGCGCATTTTCCGGCGCAGGTCTTCCGGGGTGCGGTGCCCCATATTCCAATTCACCTTCCAGACATGCAGTTCGACTTGATACTTTTGGCAAGCTTCCAAACATTGCTGAAGACGGTCGATCTTGCCTTGATCCGTCAAAATACTGGGATGGTTCGGCAATATTTCACTGGGGTAATCTGCGACATAGCCCCAGAGAAAATTCACAAAAATGGCATTAAAACCATTTTCCGAGAGCACCTGAATCGTTTTATCCCAGCCCCAATCCGCGATTCCATAGGGAGAATGAATCCAGACCCCGCGCAATTCGCCGTTTCGGGGAGGGGCGGCCTCCAGAAAAAGGCTTCGCGACATCTGCAGAGCCTGATCGGCAGTTTGGAAGGCTTGGTCAAATTGTTGAAGTTGCAAAGCCAGTCGTGCCTGTTCCAGAAGTTTTTCAGTGTCCGCAAATTTTGCTTTGTTCTCCCGTTGCAATTGGTGGCACCACGCTTGCAGTTCCGACAAGCCTGAAAAGCCGAAAATTTTTCCGACTTCTCCGATTTTTTTTCGGGCGGCTTTTTCCCAGCAGGAAGGCAGGTATTGTCCGATAAAGGAGAGAAAAAATCGTGCTCCCTGCGGTCGATCTTGAGCGAGAAAAACATGCGACAGGTAGAAGCCATTGGCATGACATAGCAAGCCAATGCGTCCGGAGTCGGTTCCATTGGGACGGATAAATCTGCCAGTCGAAAGGGTCTTCCCAGCATTATTTGGTAAAACCGGTTCCAGCAGATTTCCGGAACGCTGCCGCATCCACTCCGGAATCGCCGGCCAAGCATCTCTACTGAATTGTATCCCCGATACTTCACCGAGCTCTGCTCGTCCGACATATCGTGTCCTTGGAATCCCAAGCAACTGGAGCACCTGTGGATCTTCATTATAAAAGACTCCGATTTTCCCACCCTGGGCGACAAATCCCTTCAGCGCTTCAGCAGTCGCCTCAGGCAAGCGAGGATTCTGTGGTAGAAACAGAATCTTCACTTCTTGGAGTTGTTCGACAGAAACCTGATCATCATCCCATCGAAGAAAAGGAATTTCCAGAAAATCCAGGATATCGCTGATGCGCTGGCTTGCCAGGTTGAGTTCTTTTTGTTCTACAGAGCCCGAGCGTTGTTTTCCAGTGAGTATTCCAACGTCCTGTCCACAGCAGAAGCCCATGCAGCACCCTATAAGGATCAAAATAATACGATATGCCATGGCAATTCTTTCATTGAAAACATTAAGATACGTCAAAGCGTTCTCAGGTATTCGATTGCCTTGCTAATATCCGCCTGTGGATTATCGCCCACTTCCCGTTCGATAGCAAAGTAGCCCTCGAAGCCGACCTCGCGGAGGTTCTGCACATAGTGCGGCCAATCAATCCAGCCCTCGCCCAAGGGGACTTCTTTTCGGACATCGCCAGGAAAAACCATGGCATCTTTTGCATGGGTATGGATGATACGTTCTCCAAGCACCTTAACCCCTTCCACCGGCTGATATTCGGCAAAGGCTTTTTCCTTATTGTATGCTTCTCCCGCATCCAGCATATACCTTGCGGGCCAGAGGATCAGATTGGCCGGATCATAATTGACATTCAATGCCGAGCTGCCGACATCGTCGATCATCTGCATCAGGATTGCCGGCGGTTCAGGCCCAGTCTCAACCGCCAACTTCGCGCCAACCTTCTCCCCATGGCGGCAAATCTGCCCGAACGAGTCGACAAAGCGGCTCCATTTCGGATCTTTACGGCTATGAGGAATAATGCCGCAATGCCCCTGCCAGATGCCGCACTCCAGGTCAGCAGCAAATTCAAGCAATTTTTTTCCTTCTTCAATATGGCCGGCCAGGCCTTCCGGTTCGCCCAGATCCACACCGCCGCCCCATTCACAAATGGCCGACAACTCCAAACCGGCATCCCGCAGACGACGGACAAAGTTTTTACGCCCAGCCCGGTCGAGATCCTTATAGCAAAAGCCAGGACAACAGGCGATATGTACTCCAGGAACCCCCATGCCTGCAGTCCATTCAAGCCCCTTCTCCAACCCCAGACGCAGTGAATGCACCATAACCGCTATTTTTAAATTCCCCATCGTCCCATTTCCTTTTGTTTAAATCATGATTCATGGAAAAGCCGTAAACCTTATAAAATAAAGGTCACTGGCAAATAATCCACTTTCGCGACAACGAAAAACAAAACGGGGTTCATTTTGCTGTCAATCCGGCAGAACCAGGCTTCATTGGTTTGACATCTCTTCTTCTCCCTTTATTGTATTAAAATATACTTTTACATGTACTGACAGCAGCCTTTTTTCCATAGGATATGGAACTATGCCCCGAAAGCTTTCGATTTGCCACGTAATCACCAGAATGATCATTGGTGGCGCGCAGGAAAACACCCTTTATACGATCCAGGGGCATCTGGAAAAAGGACATCAAGTAACCTTGATAACGGGCGAAAGCCAAGGCCCGGAAGGCAATCTGCTGAAGAATTCCTGTCCTCTTGGCATGCATCTCATTGAAATTCCGGATTTAATCCGCGCCATTCATCCGGTGAAAGACTGGAAGGCCTACCGGCAATTATTGCGGATTTTCAAAGAACAGAAATTTGATGTGGTACATACGCATGCGTCGAAAGCCGGAATTCTCGGGCGACTGGCAGCGGACAAAGCGAAAATCCCCTTTATCGTCCATACGGTTCACGGACAGGCTTTTCACCCTTATCAGGCGAGATGGAAAAATTGGCTGTACATTGCTCTGGAAAAATATGCAGCACAGCATTGTCACAAAATTTTTGCGGTTGCGCAAGCGATGATTGAGCAGGCAGTCAAAGCCGGCATTGCTCCCCGCAGAAAATATAGGGTAGTTTACAGCGGGATGGATTTGCAGGCGTTCATGAGCAGCCGTCCGGATGCCGATTTGCGGCAAAGTTTGGGGCTGCCGGAAGGGGCTCCGGTTGTTGGTAAAATTGCCCGTATTTTTGAATTAAAAGGGTATGAGACTCTGGTGGAAGCCGCTCCTGCCATCATCGCCGAGATTCCCGAGGTACGTTTTTTGCTGGTCGGGGATGGCATATTGCGACCGGCAATTGAAAAAAAAATTGCTCAGCTTGGCCTGCAAAAGCATTTTATTTTTGCCGGGTTGGTGCCTCCCCAGGAGGTTTGCCGTTATACGGCTTTCATGGATGTGCTCACACATCTTTCTTTACGGGAGGGTTTACCCCGTACTGCAGTGCAAGCGCTGGCGAGTGCCATACCGGTAGTAGCCTATCCTCTGGATGGCACACCGGAAGTCGTTTTGGATGGCCTAACCGGTTTTCTCTGCGAACCGGAGAATGCCGGGCAAGTCGCCGAACGGGTTCTCTTCTTACTGAAGCATCCTGACGAACGTCGCAAAATGGGACGAAATGGACAGCAATTAGTACGCAAACTTTTTGACTGGCACCTGATGGCAGAAATACTGGAGCAGGAATACTATCACGGGGTAAATCCGGACAATGACGAAAAAGTTGGGCGGAGAAATTTGTTAATTTGAATTGAGCGAATACAGTTAAGAGTTTTCTTTTATTTTCAAGATAAGGAGTTTTGCGGATGCAAGCATGGGCAGAAAAACTGTTAGCAGTTCAGAATATTGATATTCGATTGGCGAAAATTGCAGAACAATTAGCCCAGGTTCCTGTCAAACAGGCGGAGGCGGATGTCCTTTTTGAAACCGAATTTCAGGCTTTCGAGCAAGCCAAAAAAAACTTAAAAGAAGCGGAAGTATCGGCCAAAAGTCTGGAAAATGAAAGCACAGTACAGCTAGAAAAAAAGCGCAACTTTCAATCGAAAACCATCCTGATTAAAAATAATGAAGAGTACCGGGCGGCTCTTCTGCAGATTGAGATGTGCGACCAGGTCATCAAGCACCTCGAAGATCAGCAGCTGAAAAAAATGTTTGAGCTTGACACTTTAAAAAATGAATTGGAGAGTCGAAAGAGAGATGTCGAAGCCGCCAAGAAACGTGCGCAGGGGGTCAAGGAAGAATATCAAACCTTGAAAGAAAATTGTGAAAAACAGTATACGCAGCTACAAGAAGAACGGAAAAATGCCATTGTGGGAGTTGATCCGGAACAATTGCGTCGCTATGATCATCTGCGCTCCGGTCGCAATGTTGACCAAACCCGTCCCTGTCTGGTGCCCATTATAGAGGGATCCTGCGGACGTTGCCGCATGCGGATGACCGCTCAGACCTGTCAGGACACGATCAATGGCCGCATCGTGTTCTGTCCCAGTTGTGCTGCTTTCCTGTACGCGGAATAAATCCGTACAACCATCGCCGTCCGACGTTATATCAGCCGTATTTAAAAGACATCGGCAGCCGGAAAAACCAGTTGTTGTGCTGCAATCGCGGCGCTCAGGCTATTTTGCGCAGCGTCCTCGCTATGAAGAATATTAATCATAACTTGATGACCGTCAGGAGTCTCCTGCAGAGGGAAAAAATGATTGACGGGATGGCTTTCATCTCTAGAATAGGCTTCAAGCAGACGTTCGCCACGATATAGAAAATAAGTATTTTTATCCAGACGCCAGCAATGCAAGGGCTCTGCGAAGAGTTCATTCCAAACCTTCGCAGAACGCAGGCATTTTCCATCAAACACCCTGCCGGCCTGATAGATGCTGGTAATTTCACGAGCAATCTTTTCCGCCGGGCGGAGTGTGTCGCCCCCTGTCCGCCAGATTTTCCGCAGATCCAGCGATGAACCTGCCAGGCTGAAAGTATTCAGCGGAGGAAAATCCGCAAGGGATATTTCCCGGCTTCGCTTGCCTTCATATTGCTGCCAGCCCCGGGAGCGATAAACACCAGGCTTGTCCGTATATAAGGGCATAGCACGATACTCTGTCTTCGCCAGGCAATAATGCAAGACATAATCCTGCAATTGATACGCAAAGCCAAGGCCGCGGAAATCCGGATCGACACAGACATCGCAAAGCCCTCCCAGCGGCAACACACGACCGTCCATGATAATCTGGTAATCATGAATGCCAATGCAGGCGAGCGGGCGGCCATTTAGGCAGCCAGCAAACAACTTCAGATCATAGGGGAAGGAAAACTGTTCCCGCGCCAGACGCGGCTCCCAGAAATCTGGAAAGCAGCGCAACAGCAACGGGATGAGTTCTTGAAAATGCGACAAAGCGAATCTGCGGATCTTCATTTGCATGAAAGATCAGCCCAAGACTTTGCGCAGATGTTTCAGGATCATATCGACGCCTTTCTGACCGAGTTCCTTGCTGGCTTTGGCGGCGCTGCGCACGTACCATTTTTCGTCTGAGAAGAGCTTCATATCCACCTGATCCGGGCAGAGCGCCATCATCAGCGAAGTTTCTCCTTCGCCAGCGTGATCAAAGGGGAACTGCCCAAGAATTTCCTGATCCATCAAGGGATGGCATTGAATCCAATTGAAAGGATTGGCATCCAAACTGTCATGGGCGGTATAATAACTGTCCATGCTGTTATCACCCCACCAGCCCTCGCCACGGGTTTTATCGAGAAACTCGAAGATGATCTGTTTAGCGGCGAAACGGAAGGCCAGATCGGTCGGCATCCCGGACGAAAAATTTTCGCTCTGATGGTGGACGAAGGCGTGGATATTCCGGAATCCCACGCGCAGCAGTCCCAAAAAGATTTGTCGTGCCATCGCTAGCAGGACGTTGGAATCGACATGGATGGAGCCTTTTCCTTCCGGCGGCTCGACGGCAAAACTGCAGGCGCCATAATAGAAAGCCGGCAGAATGACGAGATTCATCTCTTTTTCCAGCAGTGCCAGGGTTTCGGTCACCGCCAAGGTATCCATTCCCAAGGGGAGATGTTCACTGTGATACTCTAAAACGCCCAAAGGCAGCACGACCGGCCAACGCTCAGCAATCGCAGTACGGATCTGACCGGGATTCATCAATTCATAACGCATTTTTCGCTCCTCTTTCTTTGCAATACACAACAACAAACAAACGTTAAAAAACGATCAGCCGCAAGGACCCGACGCCAAAACGGGAGCCAGGAGACGGCTGCAAATTCTTTGTTTTCAGGAAAGCTGCGACGGTAGCAGGCGGGGATTTTGTTTCAGTTGACGATAAGCGTCGAGAACCAGAATAGCCAAGGGTTCATCCTTCTGCAGACCGCTGACTTCGAGCAACGCTGTTTCCACTCCGGCTTCAGCAATTCTCTGCTGGAGCTTCTGAGCCGCGGGATCATCCGCTGGGTTGAAATGTAGGGCTTCGGCCATTCCCCAGGCCAGATTCTTCGGAGTCAAGCCCTGTTCGTCCGCCAGCTTTGCGGCACCGGTCAAACGATCTTCCAGTGCCAATTTTCGCATCGGGTCTTTGCCCAGGCGAAAAATCCGGTCACCGAGCATCCGGTTATTGAAGCGGAGCATCAGATCATCGACATGGGCATTCAACCAAGCTGGATCCGCCTTGAACGCGGTGCAAATAGCCGCCGCACTCTCACGTAACCCCGCCAGCATAAAATTGCGCACTTCGGCATCTGCCATGGCTTCATAGCCAAATTCATAGCCGCGCTGGTATCCTGCATAGGCCATCAGGGCGTGTCCACAATTATGAATATAAAGTTTTCGGGCGGTGAAAATCTCAAATTCATCATAAGCGCTCATTGCGGTAATGTCCGGTATGCAGCCGACAAAACCTTTGCGGTCGACCGGCAATTCCTTATAGGCCTCAACCCGGATCAAGCTAACATCTTCGGCGCGCATTTCGGGCGTCGGAACGGGTACCATCCGCCCGATAACCGTATTCACGAAACCGACGCTTTCGGCTAGATATGATTTTCCCGCCGGGTCGATAACGCCTTCGGTTAGCGTTCGTATATGAGCCGCAGCTCCGTGCAAGTTTTCACAGATAATGAAATTGATCGGTGCGGCATGGTTTGCGGCCCGAAGAGTCAGTCCGGCAGCCAGATTTCCAACAATGTATTTTAGGGCATTCGCACCGACTGCGGTAGCGCCGATTTCAGCCTCTGCGATGGCCTTGGCCACCGCCGCAGTGTCATTACCATTAATGGCTCGAACCGGCCCGATCGACAGCTCCTTTGCTCCTTCATTGCTGACGATCTGCAAATGGTATTGCCGTCTTTGATTCAGCGTTTCGAGCAAAGCGGCATCGACATCGATAAAGAGGACCTCGTAGCCTGATTCACTGAATAATTGCCCGATAAAACCACGACCGATATTGCCGCCGCCAAAAATCACTGCTTTTTTTGTCATAGTCACTTCTTCTCGTCTGTTTTTTCAGGTTCACTTTTACGGACGGAAATCTGAAACGTTCCATTCGTTGTAATAGGGAGTTTCCTCGTCTTTTTCATATCTAGGGTGACTCCGGCTCCAGAAAGCTGGAAATCCAGTCCCTCGGGAAAATTTTCTTTTTCCCAGTTCAATGACATGATTTTGCGTTTTGGGGGCTGCACCAGCAGTTCCCATTGTTGTGGGAACGTGCAATCCTTGATGTCCTTGTACAAGTTTGGCAGCTGTGGTTCCGGTGCCGCAAACCAGGCCAGCCCCATATCCCCCATGCCGCCAGGCGGACAAAAAACATCTTTCCCCCGGTCATATCCGGCAGTGGCGCCTTTCTGACAAGCAAAATAAATTTCTCCGACATGCGCATTCTCAAGTGAAATTCGTAATTCAAATTCTTGTCCCTGCAGGATTACACAAAACATCAAGATCAGGCAAGCTACTGTTTTCCGCATCATCATCCGTCCTGAAATTTGTAAATTCAATGAAAAAACGGCGGGGTTCAAAATAAGGGTACGCTGCAGAACATAGTTCCGATGGGGTTTAAACGCCCCTTCGAGCCGGGGATCGCACTCGACAAACTATCCACAACAGATTGATATTAAACTAGATGGAGTCTCTGAAATTTAGAGCGTGATTCAAAACAAGGTTACACTTTTGTATTCCAACTTGTCCAGTGGCGACGAGTCATTTGCCTGCACAACTATTACCCGGAAACAGGCCTTTATGAACCACGCCTAAAACATTTACTAAAAATACTCAGCTTCTCTGAAAAGTCAATACCATCTGCACAGATTACTTGAGCTGCTTTGCCTTTTTCAGGAAATTCAGCAGGCAGCTTTTAAGGGTTCTTTTTCACTTCAGAAGGCACCTGCGGCGGCAGCAGATAAACTCCCAAATTACAGGCGACTCTGCGCTCTCCGCCAGGCGGCTGGTTCAACAAACGAATCGTTTCCTGTTTCTCCCCGGGCACCAGATAGGCCAACGAAGTCGATCCGCCGCCATCCATATTGATGCCATCCCATGCACCGGAGTATTTCAACCATTCTCCGACTTCCCGGGAAGTCGCTCCTTCGCTCCAACTTTTTTGACGTCCATCGATAGTCAGCAGAAAAAGAAATTTTTTATCCTGTGAGAGCCCGTAGCCGGTGCGGGGATGCAGCGCTTGATCTCCGCTAACCTGCCCGTTTCGCAGCACAAACGAAAAACCGGAAACCGCAATCTGAATTTTGCTCAGGTCAGCATCCTTCGGTAAGATATCCATACTGACCCCGCCATCGTAATACATCAGAAGAGAGGGGTGCTGATTCCCGCTGCAGACCATTTCTCCGTTCGAAATTGTCAGTCCCAAATGATCTGCATAGGTATGAGTAAATGGTTTGACCCAGGGTCTCCATGGCGAAGCATTAATGGCCAGCACCATATTCAGTCCATATCCTTGATCCTGCCCTTTGGTTGTTCGAGCCTGCTTCAGATAATCCCGAGTGCGCTGACGCCGGGTGCGAATCACATATTCCGGACTATCCGGCATTGCTTTTCCCCAATCCACATCCCTTGGGGTGACATGAAAACGAAGTTCCGGACGGGCAAGATCAATGCGCACAACGTTGATCTTCATCAGACGTGGTTCCTTTACCGCTATCAGCGTTTGCCGGATACCGGGATAAAGTTCCAGAGCTGTAGACCAGTTAAAAAGGCTCTCCTCTGCCAGAAGGGGCAAAGAATACAGTATGGCGAACCAACTGCAAAAAAATCTAAAATACGTTTTCAACACAGAACGATGTTTCCTTGTCTTA
>JBAXYW010000059.1:0-13957 GCA_041670605.1 Lentisphaeria bacterium | reverse complement strand
TTGGATAGCAGAATAAAACAATTCCTGGTTTGTTCCGGCGGGTTCCAACACCTTGCCGTCCATGATTAAGTTTTCATAGGGACGCAGCATGGACAATGCCCTAGCATGATAAAAGAAATCGAGGGGGGAGTCGGTGAAATCTCCGTAACAATAATAAGTAATTCCGTCTGCTCCGTTGAGCAAAGATTCCAGCACCATGGCCTCGACTTTTTCAGGTTCAAATTCCCCATAAGTGCCGGTGCTCAGCCAGGGAATTTGTCGGCGGGTGCCGAGTCGTTTGTAATTGCCTCGGATTTTACGGTGCACATCAACAGCCCGCCCTGCAACATACAGACTGGGCATGGCCATGTTAATGTATTGTGGGTAGATCATCGAAAAATATTTACCGTTGCCCAGAGGATGGCGGTTATAATCTCCCTGTTGTGGCACCGGAATATTGCAAGAAGCCGCCCCGCGTTGTACGGCCGCATCCAAGTCACGCATATGTTCAGTCAGACAATCCAGTAGAAAATCATCCAGAGATTTGCCGCTCTTTTTTAAGGCTTCCTGACAGCGCCGGCATTGAGCGGCACTCTGATTGATTTTTCCCCAACATTCGATGTCATAGAAAACATAGTCAGGCCGCCCCATTCGGACACAACGTTCGACCCGTTCCATTTCCTTCTGATAGAAAGAACCCCGATAACTCGGACAAAGCATTTTATGGTTCTTTCCCGGGATATCACAGAAAATTTCACTGCCCTCTTGATGTCCTCGCATCATTTCATGAAAAGCGGAATCATTCATAATAATGCGATAGCCATGTTTTTTTGCTGCAGTGACAAAATCTTTTTTATCCTGATAGTTTGCTGGATTCCACCAGCGCGGGAAAGTGGACACCGTATTGAATCCCAGTTTTTCCCAATTTTCCAAGAAATTTGGCCAAGCCATAGCCTGTCCTAGTGCCATCCAGGAAAGACTGACATGGATACGCTTAAAGCGCGGGATTTCCGGAAGACGTACCAGCCGCAGTGGCAGTTGAGTACGATACTGGTCTTGCTCACCGCATCGCGCCATGCAGTATGCCGGCAGAGTGCCAGTACAGTCTTCAGAAACTGAAAGAAAAATCTGTGGCAGGCTGAGTTTCCGGTTGCTGTTTTTGATAGGAATTTCATAGCGCAAATAATTGCCGTCCGGTAATGTCAATGGAGATTGCGGTAATTCCGGTGACTGCACACTTACTCCGGGCGGCAAATCCAGAACCATTGTCAGCGTTTCGTTTTCGGGGGGGGCTTTCCTCAAATCGAGGATTTGGAAGCTTTGTGGTGCGGGTATGTTGCGAATGATATCCAGTGTTGTGAGTCGTGGCCGTACCAACAGACCCTCGAGAGGGATTTCCTGACCTGGGTTATGGTATGCATCGTTAAACTCCGGGTCAGGTTGTTCTGCTTTAAAGAGCGCCATTTCATCGCAGAAAATACTACCACTGGTGCCAATGATTTTCAGCAGAACATAGCGAGCCTCCGCCTGTACAAGCAACTGGAAAGGATACATTCTAGTTGCATAAACATTGCCCTGCTCTTCCAGATAATAATAATTCAGAAAGTCACTCTGTGCGCTTTCCCCAGGCATCAGTTTTTGCATAATCCGAGCCAGATGAAACAATTGCCCGTCCCTTGAAACATAGACTTCAAAACTGCGTGGGAACTGAAAATTCCCCAGCGTTCCTCCCAGGCAACGAATCAGCAGACGATCCACTTTTTCAAGTTGCCCAAGATCGAGTTTCAGGAAGGCTTCGCCATTGCCAAAATACCAGCCGACGGCTTGCCGGTCAAACCAGATTTTGTCATCTTTGCGGGTACTCAACTGCCCATCGGTCAAATCCAGCGTGTCGTTGTCATCACTCGTCAGATGATAATCTGGTTTCGGCACCAACTGCACCGGTTTTCCCAAGGCGATATTCGTCCCTTTTGCTAGATCAAACCACCGCTGTCGATCCTGCTGGGTCTGCAGATTACCGGCATTAATCAAGGATTTTGGAATCGGATTTTCCGTGATGATTTCCAAGGGATTGGGAATCGTATAATAGGAGTGTGCTCCATAGACTTTAACTGCCGCCATCAAACGAAATTTACTGTCCGCACTGCAGTGGAATGCATCTGCGGTAATTTTGCTGCGAGCCGAATAAATGCGGTCACCGGCAACCCGGTCGCCATCCTCACCACGATCATTCAAACGGATCGTTTTATCGGTATTACAGCGGTATTCAAGCATCTGTGGATGCAGAAAGCAATGTATTTCGAGAGCTTCCTCCGCCAGCTGACTTGCAGCATGATATTCAAAAAGCAGTTCATCGCCGACCTGCAATGGCGCGGTTGCAGATTTTTCGGGACAGCTTACTACCAGTCCATACGTTGCTTTACGGACGATCCGGGCCAGCCGGTAGTCAACCCATGGGCCAGCCTCTTTGCCGCCGCCCAGTTGCGCTAGAGCCAACATAAAAGGACGTCCTACATTCTGTGCCATGGAGAACGTATTCCAGCCAGGGAAAAGATAGCCGAACAAAACGCCATCCTTACTGACATTGCCCACCCATGGTTTGGCGCTGACATTTTCCATTTCGCCCATCTGGATTTGCAGAAAACTGTCTTCCGGGGCAGCCGGCACAACGGTTTGAAAACTTGCATAGTTCCCCTGCGCTCCGGGCACGACCTGAATACGCACCGTTCCATTAACCAATTCCGGCTGACATCTCAGCCAATTCCAGGTATTGGTATCAAAGGATGAAAAATCACAATTCCAAAGTACTTGATCATCCGCAGGCAGCGTTTGGGCGGGAAGCAGATGAAGACAAAATATCAACAAAACAATCGGCAGTTTTGCTGAAAGCCCGTATTGCAGGTTCAGCAGTACAGCGAATCCGCGTCTGAAGAGATGAAAAATGTTTCTTTGCATGCGATTTCTCCTTTGAAAATAAACACCAAAATGTTATGGCAGCGGAAACAATGGCTGCCGGGCGACCTGAATATCCACACGGGGCTGAGAATAAACCAGAAAAAGACCTTAAACTGACGATACACTGTCATGGCAGACCTTGCGAAGAAAGACTCTTAAGCGGGCGGCTGCCTTGGGATTACTGCACTTGGAACTCATGCTGCACACTTTTCCCGGACGCGAGTTCTTGGATTTTGATATTCCACTTGCCGGTGCGGTCATTGGGTGCCAGATCAAGTGTCAGAGTCAATTTGCCGCCTTCAGCAGCATACCAGCCACAGGGTTCAGCTTCTTCACCAGCGGGGTCAATGATATCAATGCGCAATGGAACAATCGCATCCACAAGCGCATTGTTCTCCGTCAAAACTGAGATATTAAATTCCAGCGGGCTCGCTTTTGCGGCGGTTTTCGCCGAAGTGATCTGGACAGCCGTGATTGGTTTTGCGGTGATCATGTACAGACGTCCTTCACCAGGCCCGAATTCAGCATCAATATGCAACATCCCATCCTGCTTGCGAACCGGCACTTGTTTTCCGACCAGCAGGTCATAAACAACCCCTTCCAAACGGTGGATGGCGAGGCTCGCTTTCAGAGGCAGGCCTTTTTCCATGACTTTGCCATACTGTCCAACATATTGTCCATAGGTGCGTTGGTCATTGAAAGCGAAAAGATAGTCACTGGACCCGAAGCTGCGCACTCGGACGATGGCTTCTTCGCTGTCTGCGTCTGCATACGGAAAGTAAAACGTGCCGAGTTCCCGGCGCAGTTGTTTGGCTAGGCGGATAGATTCTTCCTTGTCTGTGCTCTGCAGCCGAGGCAGCAGGATATCTGGCAGCAGTCCTGCCACCAGTGTTTCATCCGCAACGATGATCCCGCCCTGTTGCTGCCACGTTTGAATGCGCGCAACAATTTTGTCGGTCAATACTGGACAAACAGGCATTACCAAGATCTGATATTGGTCGAGACCATCACGCAAAATGCTTTCATCGTAGACAATTTCCGGAGGCAGATGAGCCCTTGTCAGCATTGCATGCATTCTGCCGACCGGCGACCCCATGGAGCCAAACGTAGCCCCGCCTGAGAACATCTGGGAAGTGAAGCTTTCCAACATTGCCACCCGTGCCGGACGATCAGGAATTTTTAGCAAGGTTGGGCCTAATGGGCGGATCACTCTATGAATCAAACTAGCCAGACGGGGGGCAGTATCCGGATTCGTAAAATCATAGCCACCGGGTTTGCCCTTATCCCACAGAGACCCTGAACCATGATATTGAATAGACCGCACAGGCCGGGAAACTTTCTGCCAGAAGGCAATTTCCAACATATCCGGTGGAATCGTGATGAATCTGGCCTCTGGTAATTTCTTTTCCCAATCCGTCCATTTGCTCTGATCTTCCGGCAAGGAGCCCGTTGTTGCGGAACGATACCAGATGATCTGCGTCATTTTGGAGGCCTCTTGCCAGGATGGGCCTCCCTTCAGCATAGCAAACACTTCGTCTGTGGCCAGCCCCATGACGAGGGGATCCGGATAAACGTACGTCCAATGTCCGATCAGATCGGCATTCCCGCCGTTACCCCATTTGCCGGGGCAGCGCACCACCGGATCCCAATAGACTTTGATGTGTTTTCCATTTTCTTGTAGACCTTCGCGAGCCCGGTTGATAAACCCGGGATAGCCATCGCCGCCGCCCCAGAACCAGCGGTAGAAGGTCAGGATGGGATCCGCATCATTTATGATGTGGTTTGCCGGAAAGTCTTTGATGCGGGTATAATTCACTCCAGTTTTAACGCTGACAAGTTCCGGAATATCGTATCCTGCAAAGGCTTTGAAAGCGGTCTGTGCCTCCGGTCGGAAGGAGATCTGGTTACTGTCGCGGAATTCCGAATCAATGATGGCCATATCGAGAGCCGGGAACATGCCGACATTGTTAGCCAAGCTGCGTGTAGCATCATAAGCAAACTGTTGAACGCGAGGCAAAGAAAAATCAACTGCTTGGGTTGCTTTGCCGTTGCGGTCTTGGCAAAGGAAGGGAACTCGTGCCTGTTCATAGGCTTGTTGAGATTTGAAATAGCCACCTGGTGAGAGTTTTCCCATAATCCGCAAGCCCTCGTGAAGAGCTTGATTCAACATTGTTCTGGTTTCGTTCAGATTGGAATTGAAGTCTACTGGTTCGCCATTTTTCCAGGCCATGAAGTCCAGATGATCCATCCATTTCATGCTGTGGGTAAAGCCGATTTCTTTCATTTTTTCAAAGCTGGCATCACCCCACATGACGACCGGCATGAATTCTGGCAGGCGGTTACAGATAAAATATTGGAATTCGGCTTGATTCTGAACGTTGCCTCGGTTGCTTTGTCCGGTTACTTTGCTTTGAAATTGGTAGACGCCCGCCTTTCCTTGGCAGAGCAACGGATAAAGAACTTGGCTGCTCTCTCCCGGCGGCAAGGTCTCAATACGAATTATATTCGCGGCTAAGCCGTCATGTACAATGATTTCGAGGTTTCTGATCGGATCAAAGTCAAGATTTTTTACAGTAATCATCAACTTTTGATTCTGTTCCATGCGGTTGAAGGTATTCCGCTGGAAAGGATGAGCGATTTGGATATCAAGCGAGGGGAGATATTCGGGCAGTCCGTCCAGGATGCGCACTTCTCCAAGAAAGCCTGGCAGTCCATTGTAAATACTGCCGCTGCGTTCGCCCAAACTTAAATTGCGATTCCCGGGAGTCGCAACGCCTTTTCCGGGATAATTTTTCTGTGTCAGCAATTTTTTATCGGCGAACAGGAATCCCGTTCCGCGTCCGTCATAAGCAAAGGCCAGGTGCCGCCAGACTCCTGCTGGGAAACTCAAAGCTGGACTGTTGAAGTTGATGACTTCGTTGCCCAAGCCAACTCCTGCCTGCAGCATGATTTTTGTACCTGTGTGGCGCAAGCTGAAAAAATAATCTTTATTGAGGTTGGCACTTTCATGCGTCCGGGGAACATAGGTTTTATCGACAAGATATGCTGTCACCCAATCAGGGTTATTAGGATTTTCCTTCAATTTCACCCAGGCTTCAATGGTGAAGGCACGGAGAGGTGTCGGCGCTTTATTCCAATCGGTACTTGCTCCGTTGGGTTTATCTTCTTCGGGCAGTTGATCAAAGCATTCCAAAATCCCACCAAAATTCGCATCCGGCAGGACGCGGGCTTTTCCAGTCAATTTGAGTGGGGCTTTTCCGATACTGTCCTGGAGTTCTGCGCCCGGCTGGAAGGCCCAAAGTCCCAGAACGACCTCGTTTGCTCCGGTTATGGAAGTCTGCGCTTGTAGTGGTTTTCCGATGACCCAGCCCGTACTGGCAAAAAAACCTGCCCAAATTATTAATGCCTGTAGCGGCAATTTTATCACGGGCTTCATCAAATGTTTCATTGTGCTGTCCTTTTGCAAATTGTATCGATGACTATAAAAAACTTGCCTGCTTGGCAAAATTGAGGGAAGGTTTTTTTGCTGTATTTTACGGGGAAGTTATTTGAGGATTTGCAGTTCGACCGGTTTATAGATTCCCCCTGCACCTGCTGCGTTACCCACGCGGACAGTCAGCTGATTGGTCTGCCCCCAGAGCAAGAAACTTCCGACTTCAATATCAAAGGGGATATTCCATCCGGTCGTGCCCAGATCATGTTCTCCAGCGAAATGTCCGTTGATCCAGACCCAGGTGGATTCATCGACGGCCTCGAAGTGCAAAACAGCTTCATTGTATGGAGTTGTTGGCTTTGAAGGGGCTGTAAAGCTTATGCGATACCATGCGATACCTTCGTAATTTGCAACTTTATCCGGCAAAGCAGTATTCCACCATTTGCCGATTTCGATAGGATCCCATGTGGAAGCATTCAGATCAGAAGTAAACCATTTTCCCAAATGTCCAGCGCAGCTTGGATCTGTCCGAAAGCGCCACCCTTTTATAGGCAACACTTGTTTGTTGATGATTTCAATGGCGTGATCCCACTCGGGGCGTTGACGCAAAGTCACATAATCACGATGAAAAACCCAAAAAACCGACGCTGCTTTTTTTCGGACTTCATTGTCAGAATCCTCTACAGCTTTTCGCAAGACTGCTAGAATGGCCTCTGTGCGGGGCTGATAACTCATTAATTGTTCAACAGCAGTCAGACGTACCAAGGGACTGTCGTCACAAAGGCGTTCCTGAAACAGGGGAATCGCATCTTCGCCCAGCACCCGGCTCAATTGCAGAGTCGCATTGCGTCGGATGACCATATCTGGATCACGTGTCAGTTTGATAATTTGCTCACGAGCTTCCTGCCCATATGTCATGATTTCTCTGGCAATTTGACGTCGCCGCAAACCAGAAGTAGTAGTAAAGTCGCGTTCCAGGTCTATCAGGCTGGCCGGCTGGCCGAAAGCCAATGCCATGAATAAAAAAAATAAATATCCTGCCAGCGGACTGTGATTTACTCTCAATTTACATTTCATAAGAACTCCATAATCTAAAAAATACAACATTTTTTGTAAAAAGTCAAAGCTTTCTAGTAAAGGAAAGAAATGTCATGGACAATATTGATTAATCTAACTCAATCTTGCCAACATATCCATCGAAAAACGCACATTTTTTTATTTTCAAGGCATTCCTTGGTAGGAGAGGAAAATCGCGGTCATCCTCTGCATATCCGTTTGCACTGGTTAAATTTATTTGTTATTCTTTGCGGATACATCATAATGCTACTGCACCGGTTTCCTATGCAGTTGCGTTTTTTGATTTTCCGCATTTTCTCCAGCTTGAATGGCAACGGTCGTCAAGCATCTCCCCCGGGTGGTTTTGGATCTTGTTTGCGTCACTCTTCTGTACGACTATTCCTCCAGTTTTATTTTTCAAAAGCCAGTCAGAGTATAAGTCAATTCACCATCTTTGAGGAGGAGGATATCCTGACTGGCAACAATTTTGTCCTGATCCTGGAAGGCTTTTCCTTGTTTTGATGGTGAGCGGACTGGTAAATTGGGCCATAACTCCAGCTTTTTGAGAATTGAACCCGCGCAAGACTCTTTTACTGGCGCTGTTGGTTCCGTTAGCCATTGTCCATTTTGTTCAATTTTTTTTCATTATATTCGTAGCTGCTTTTCCAGTAATCATTCCAATCATACCGCGCCTTTTTTCCAAACGAGTTGTCCAGTGCTTAAAAAGAGTCCAGTTCATAGATACTAGGGCGCTGCCATATTGAGAAGTGTCCAGAAAAGCTGGAGGCCTTGCAATGGCATGAAGATGGTTCTGCTGCCTGTAGTGCTCCAAATACCATCTGTTTCCTGCCCGTCGAAATGCTGGGGTGGAATGATTGGCGAAGTGAACTGAGCGACGAGAGCTAGCCCAAAAATAATGGCCGCTATACTATGCCCCATTTCGGTTGACCGGTAAACAGCTCAATCTGGCAGATTTCTCTAGGGCAACTCCCAGAAGCCTGTTTGGGCGGACGGCATCTCATATTCGAAATCATACTGTTTAGTATTTTCTGTATCATACCAGTAGAAATCTCTTACCAGATGACCATCGGGATCATACAGAGTCGCCAAAAGCGCTGAAGTTACTTGGGATTTGGCAAAATTCATGCCTGGATAGCTTGCAGGCAGGCTGACTTTTAATGAGCCGTTTGGATGATCAATATAAAAAACCGCTGCCTCCAACTCACAGCTTATGGAATCCGAAGCGCTTACCATCATGGTAAGCAACAACACCTCCTGTTCTCCGGAGAAGGAGGAGTCTCTTGTTTTGCAAAAGTCATTTATCGGTACCCGAACTTGGCACGTCCGTACCAAGGAGCGTAGCTATTGTATTGTACCTGAAGATCTCCCTCTACATGGCCATCAACACAGGCCATATTCGTTCTGCCATCATGGCGGAAACTGGGATAGACGTTATGTTGCAGAGAGTAAGTGTTTCTTACGGCTTTGTCGGCCGAAAAGAAGGCAACACTGGGCTTAGTCACTGCATTCAATGTCCGCCGAACAGGCGTAGTATCATGCATGCCGACCAGCCAGGTATTCAGCCCATAATGAGTGTAGGAAAACAATCCCTTGTTATAATCGCCGAGGCCGATGGTTTCCGTCGGGCAGGTGAATATTTTCGGGTTATAGTTACTGACAGGAGAAGTACTGGCCCCCAGATACTTCTGCGATAGTTCAGCGTGCCAATAGGTCGCATCACTGCTATACATCCTCACAAGACCGGTGACAATATAATCTTCATTATCATCGCAGTACATTAAATGTGCGGTGCCGATCTGCTTGAGATTGTTAACACACATGCTCCGCTTTGCCGCCTGACGGGCTTTGCTGAGCGCCGGCAGCAGCATGGAGGCAAGAATAGCGATAATGGCAATCACCACCAGCAGTTCAATTAAAGTAAAGCCTTGATGCGAAAGGCGCATCGGCCTCAGTCCACCGAACAAATTATGCATGGAGTTTTCTCTCACACGGTTTTCCCTCTGAACTCCACTCGAAAGCCTTCCGCCCTTAGTCTCCAGAGTGATTGCCCGCTGATCATGTTTGCCCCAATTCATTAGATATTGTTGAGCCTTTTGTGCCTTCATCGCTGGTCTCCTTTATCAACTTATAGTTGTTCAGGCTAAAGCGCACCCGCAGTTCAAGAGAGTGAATATTGTTCGCTCTGCCTTACAAAGTATTACATAGTTGCAGTTTTCAGTAGAGTGTCAGTCATCCTTTCTTTAAATTGAAGCGTGGTTACCTCGAGTTCAACAAATAGAACATGTTTTTTCCCATCACCAACTCTTAAGGTTTTCAAAAATATAAAGCACTGTATGCAAATTTACAACCAGCCGATTAAAATCCCCGTTCATTTTCGGTTTTGTGGAGCGCGTGGACGAAATCGGCTATTCCCGCTTTCTCCCCGGAATGTGGCCGGAGCTTCCAGCTCCGGATCCGTTCCCGCTTCCGGCGGTCGCAAGCGACCGTCAACAAAACGCCAGATATACCGTCTTGTTTTCTCTGTAGTGCCTCTTTGATGCATCCGATTTGGCTAAATACCGGCTCTGTTCAACCGGCTTGTAAATTGGCATGTGAGCGGTATGGGGTGGCAACACTGAGAGGCAATACACAGGCACCTGCTCGGTTTTCGGGGTGTATATTATATTTATAACATAACCATGAAGGTATCCCGATGTCTAAAATATTTCGTTTTGATGTTCATACGCATGCATTTCATCCAAAGATATCCGGCAAAGTTCTGCGGCAGCTTGAGATGCATTATCACATTCCTTCGATTGGCACCGGGGAATACGCTGACCTTCTGCCACGGCTGCAGAAAGCCGGCCTGAATCGAGTCTGCATTCATTCGGCCGCCACTACTCCAGCGCAAGTCATCCCTGCCAACCGCTGGGCAACCTCACTGAAGGCGTTGCCGGGTGTCATTCCCTTCGGCACCCTGCATCCCGGGTATCTGAAAATGCAGGAAGAATTGGCATTTTTGTACGATCATGGCATCCGTGGAATCAAATTGCATCCGGATTTTCAGGGATTTCGCCTAGATGATCCGGATTTGCTGCCACTTTTCGCAGCCATGGAAGGGATCTTCACTCTGATGGTGCATATCGGCGACCTCCTGCCTCCGGAGCAAAATCCCAGTTGTCCTTTCAAGATTGCCGCCATCAAAAAACGTTTTCCCCGCCTGCAGATAATCGCTGCGCATTTTGGCGGCTACCGGCATTGGCCTTATGTTCTTGAAGCGATGCAGGAGCTGGAAATTTACCTCGATACCTCCAGCAGCCTTTTCAGTATCCCGCAAGCATTGCTGGAAAAGATCTATCATACGTTGCCAAAACACCGTTTCCTTTTTGGCAGTGATTATCCCCTGTTTGATCCCTCCGATGAAATGGCTCGGCTGCAATATCGCCTGCATCTCTCAGACTGGGAACTGGAAAATATTCTGACAAACGCCAACAATCTGGGACTGGCCTGATGGCAAAAATCCGTGCAGATCAGCTTATGGTGGAATTGCAACTCTGCGAATCCCGCAGCCAGGCGCAACGTCTGATCATGGCCGGCGAAGTCCGCTTGGGGCCGGATCAACTGGTGCACAAGCCCGGACAACTGCTGCCTGAGGATACCAACCTTTTGCTCGATCACGAGCCCAAATATGTCAGCCGCGGCGCATTCAAATTGCTGGCTGCAGTAGAAAAATATCAGCCCGTCCTACAGGGAGTAACGGCTCTTGATCTAGGCGCTTCCACCGGCGGATTTACCGAAGTGCTTCTCAAATATGGCGCTGCCAAAGTCTATGCCGTCGATGTCGGTTATGGGCAATTGCATGATAAACTGCGCAGGAATCCCCAAGTCGTCGTGCTGGAGCGAACCAACGCCCGAGAGTTGACTTCGGCATTGATTCCGGAACCGATCGGTATCCTGACTGGAGATGTCTCCTTTATTTCCCTGACCAAGGTGCTGCCGCCCTGTGTACCACTGCTGTTGCCCGATGCCTGGATTTTCGTCTTGGTCAAACCGCAATTTGAGGCCGGGCGGGAAGAAGTCGGCTCCGGGGGCGTCGTGCGGGACGAAGCCGTCCGGCAACGCTGTGTTCAGAAAATTCAGTCTTTTGCGTTGCAGGAATTGCATTGGAGTTGCCTGGGCGTTGTCCCTTCACCAATTAAGGGGCCGAAAGGCAACCAGGAATATATCACGGTCTTCCGAAACAGCCCTTCTGCGGCAAAGGCCTGATTCAGTATGTCTGAACTGCCCTTTCCAGCCTTGATTCGACGGGTAAGCTGCCGTTATACCGAACACGGTACAGACACCTTGTTGGATTTTCTAGCGCGTCGTTTCAATTATCTGAGCCGGGCGGAATGGCTGGCACAGCTTCAGGCCGGCAACCTGACAGTCGATCAACAGCCTGCCGTTCCGGAACAAATCCTCCAGCTGGATGCACTCCTTGAATTCCGCCCACGCACGTTGCAGGAACCCCGCGTCTCCTGGGAAATTCAGACGCTTTTTGAAGACGAACACCTGTTACTGCTAAATAAACCCCCCAGCCTGCCCTGCCATCCCGCCGGAGCATTTTTCAATCATACCCTCTGGGCCTGGCTAAAACAATCTAAGAAGCTGGCTAATGTGCATTTTTGCAACCGCCTCGACCGGGAGAGCTCCGGCATCGTCAGCGTCGGCAAAAACAGCTCTGCGGCTGCCCTGCTCAACCAGGCATTGCAGCAACCTGAGGCCTGCAAAGAATACCTTGTACTCGTCCACGGCCACTTTTCATCCGCCCAATGCTGTCCTGGCTGGCTGATTCCGGACAACGAAAGCATCATCCGAAAAAAACGCCGCTTTGTGGAAAGTCTGAACGGCGAAAGCGGACGTTCAGAATCCGTGAGCACGGACTTTGTGCGCTTGGCTTATCACGCCAAAGAGAATATCAGCCTGCTGAAAGCGACCTTACACACCGGGCGTATGCACCAGATCCGAGCTTCCCTTTGCAGCTTGGGATTCCCGGTAATTGGGGATAAATTATACGGCCTCGATGAGCGACTTTTTCTCAAACAGGCCGACAACTGTCTGAGCGAGGAAGATCAACAACGTCTGATCCTGCCACACCAAGCACTACATGCCTGGAAAATCCAATTTTGCCGGTCAAACCATAAAATCCCGAACCAATTTACAGCAGGGGTTCCGGCAACTTTTCAAGCACTTCTGGATCAACTGAAGTTTTCCCTGCCCTGAAAGGAGCCTCCAATGACCCTCAAAGAAAAAATAGCCGCCGGTCAGATTTACACCGACCTGGACAGTCCGGAATTGGCCGCGGAACATCTTCGCTGTCTGGAAGTCCTCTATGACTTTAATCAGTCACGACCCGCTGAAGTCACAAAACGGAAAAAACTGCTGCAGCAAATTCTAGGACATTGCCCAGAGGATTTCTGGATCGAGCCGCCCTTGCGCTGTTCCTATGGATACAATACTTTTATCGGCGAACATTTCTATGCCAATTATAACTTGATCATCATTGATGACGTCAAAGTCGAAATCGGCGAACACGTACTGATCGCACCCAATGTCGTCATTACCACCAGCGGACATCCCATCCACCCGGAATTGCGCCTCAATGGCGGACAATTCTCCCGCCCAATCAATATTGGAAACCACGTCTGGATCGGCGCCAATGCCATCATCCTGCCGGGAATCCAGATCGGTGAAAACTCCGTCATCGGAGCAGGTAGCGTCGTCACCAAAAATGTCCCCCCAAATGTTGTTGCTGCCGGAAACCCATGCCGAATCCTGAGACCCATCAGCGATGGGTGCATTCCCATTTAATTGGATATTATTCATGTTGCCAGTTGTTGAAGCAAACCTCCATAGAACTCATTCCAGTTGCGTGATTTAAGCTGGCATCTAAGAGGAAGCATGGCCTCCGCATTTTCAAATCTCCAGAAGAGACCTGATTCCTAGATTCTGAGATTGACGACTCTACGGATATCACTTTCTACAGCTCCAGAACCGATTGGCAAGTGTTGCTCTTCCAACATTTAATAGTTGAGCAAATCCTAATTTCTTTCCACAGCTATCCCACAGAATGATCGTTCCCTCCCAAACCCAGGACTGGGACATCCGCTTTATTATCAACTTTTTGTGGAAATTTTAGCGAGGACCTTGAAAGCATAGGTTTTATAGCGCCAAAGGCGCGTACTATGACAGCCCCGGGCAACGCCCGAGGTACCATGCCCAAATTAATCCAATCCCTGAAAGGGCGACTTAATCCCTTGGATCGTATAGGTGCCACAGAGGTCTCGGCAGCCGACGGATTTGTCCGGGAACGGGGAGGGTCCGGAGCTGGAAGCTCCGGCTACTTTCTGGGGAAAATCCGGGGACGGGGGAGCAGGCTGAAGATAATGTGTCAATGTCAAGCCGTTTTTAGAGATTTTTCGAGCGATTTTTGAAAAAAGATTTCAGAGTACGGTTTGTCATTCACAACTATGCTTCTCATGATTTGAATCAATA
>JBAXYW010000058.1:0-14265 GCA_041670605.1 Lentisphaeria bacterium | reverse complement strand
CCTGATGGCCGCCATGAGCCTGGGACAGGATACCGAATTTTCCGAAGATGCCTTCATCCTGAAATTTAACTCCGACCTCGCCAACGATCTCGGCAACCTGACCAGCCGAGCCGTCAAAATGATTGAAAAAAATTTCGCTGGCAAGCTGCCGGCAGCCAGCACACCCGGGACGGACGAAGAAGCCTTGCTGGCCGCCTGCCAGACGGGCGTCAAAGCGATGAAAGACGGCATCGAAAAGATGCAGCTGGATCGGGGAATTGCCGAGGTCATCGCGGCGGTGCGGGAAGGCAACCGCTATTTTGACCTGCAGAAACCATGGACTCTGGTCAAAGAAGGCAATCTGGAAAAATTGGGCAGTGTTTTGCGCAACACGACCGAATGCCTGCGGATTGTCTCGGGTCTACTGTATCCGGTCATGCCTGGCAAGATGATCGAACTGCGGCGGATTCTTGGGATACCGGAAGAAACACTCGTTCCGGACATGAACAAGCTGAGCAAATGGAATATTTTGCCGGATGGGGCGCAACTCCAGCCGCTGATAACTCCTCTGTTCCCCCGGATCGAAACTGCCAAAGCAAAACTTGACGCAGCGAAAAAACAGGCTGTTGCTGTACCCGCAGCCACCCCAGTGCTGGACAATGTCATCAGCATTGAAGATTTTAGCAAAGTAATGCTTAAAACAGCAGAAGTCCTGTCAGCGGAACGAGTGGAAAAGGCCGACAAATTGCTCAAACTGCAAGTACGTATCGGCAACGAAGAACGGCAGATCGTTGCCGGCATCGCCAAATATTATTCCCCGGAGGAGCTGCTGGGAAAAACGATCGTCATCGTCGCTAATCTGAAAGCACGGGAACTGCGGGGCTTGACCTCTTGTGGCATGCTGCTAGCAGCCAAAATCGGCGAACAACTAACCCTGATCACAACCGACAAGGCAATCCCCTCCGGTGCCAGCGTCGGCTGAGCTGACTTTTTCAGCGGATTCTCTTGACCATCAGGGCCGCCCAACCCTCTAGATTTTGACGGCTTGCCGGCTTTGGCAGAGCCTGTTGCAGAATCTCCAGAGCACACGTCAAATATTGTTCTGCCAGCTCAGCGGTTTGCTGCAAAGCGCCGCTTTGGGCAAAGATTCGTCCAGCCAGAGTAAGTTGCTCTTCCGTAGCCTGCTCATTGCCCAGAATCCCGGCCAGACTTCTGCGTTCTTCTGCGGAGCATTGTTTCCAAGCTTTTGCCAAAAGCAGGGTGCGTTTGCCCTCGCGGAGATCCGAACCGATATTTTTCCCCAGGTCTTTCTCCGTACCGGTGATCCCCAGAATATCATCTTGCAGCTGAAATGCGATGCCGCAAGCTTCGGCAAAACGGCGTAATGCCAGAGCCAACTCGCTGTCCGCTGGTGACCGTGTTTCGCCGATCGCCGATCCTGCAGCGGCGCAATAGCCCAGCAGTGCTCCAGTTTTCAGGCGCATCATTTCCAGGATTTCGCTTTCCGCAATATTTTCCGGGTGTCGGCAAGCCAATTCCATATCGAGTTGTTCGCCGGCCAGCAGTTCCGGGTTCAGGCGTCCGGAGAGTTCCGCCAGCAAAGCCAGACGGACTTCAGAAGGCACTTCTGCTAAGGTTGTCAACAGATGAACGACTTCTCCCTGCAAGACATCGCCTGCCAGAATGGCCAAGCTCTGCCCATATCCGGCAGCCGTCGTTTCCGGCAAGTCCCAAGTCTCCCGCCCTAAGCGGGCGCCGCGGATGTGACCGGTTTCCTGACCACGACGCAAACTGTCATGATCAATCACATCATCATGCAACAATGTCCAAGTGTGAAAAAGCTCAACCGCCGCCGCCGCCGGCAAAGCCGTTTCCACCCGTCCACCTGCCGCTTCACAGCTTAACAACAACAGGACAGGACGCAAACACTTGCCGGGCCGACTCAGATAACTGCCGGCGACCTCTCGCAAATGTGGCGGCAGTAAACGCCCCTGCTGCTCCAACTCCAACAAAATCACTGGTAATATTTTCGCAACCAGACCCTGATAGTGATCCTCAAAACACATTTTAAACCTTTTAAAATTGTCCAACTGCAGTTTTTGCGCTATCTTAATGATAACAAACCAAATTCACTTGCATTCAATATAATAACTCACAGCGAAAATTCCGTTTTTTATGCTTACTTCCATCGAAAAAGAACTGTTTGAATTGTTGGCACCCGTCCAGCAAACCCACCTGTTGCGTTTCTGGAATAAACTCCCGGCTGCGCAACAGGAAAACCTGGCAGGGCAAATCCGTGACGTCAACTGGGACAAAACAGTCGCCTGGGCGGAGGCGGCTCTGCAAGAGGAAAATCTGCCGATCCCCTTTGATCAGCTTAAACCTGCTCCATACACTGCCCTGCAAGCAACATCGGACACCGATAAAGCCGCCATGGAAGAATGCCGTCACCTGGGACTGCAACTGCTCCAAACCGGGCAGCTTGCCGGCTTCACGGTAGCTGGCGGCCAAGGCACACGTCTGGGATATGACGCACCAAAAGGCACCTTCCAGTTCACTCCCATGCGAAAAGCTTCCCTGTTTCAGTTTTTTGCCGAATCCCTGCTGAGATATCAAGAAAGATACCAATGTTGTCTGCCCTGGTACATCATGACCAGCCCAGCCAACGACCAACCCACCAGAGAATTCTTTGCCGAACATCAACACTTCGGGCTCGCTCCCGACGACGTCCATTTTTTCAGCCAAGGCACCCTGCCGGCCTTCGACCTGCAGGGCAAAGCCATCCTGGCAACGCCAGGCAGCCTTGCGCTCTCCGCCAATGGACACGGAGGCAGTTTCGCGGCGCTGAAAGATTCCGGAGCACTCGATGATATGCTCAAGCGCGGCATTTCAATCCTTTCCTACTGGCAAGTCGACAACCCAATGGTCAAACTGTTTGACCCGGTCTTTATCGGCAGGCATCAACAAAGCGGCTCCGAAATGAGCAGCCGGGCGCTGATCAAACGGAACCCCCTCGAAAAACTGGGGCATTTCTGCCATCTGGCAAATCAGACCCTCGTCGTGGAATACAGCGATATGCCAGAAAAATTGCTCTACCAAAGCGATGCAAAAGGCCAGTTGCTCTATCGAGCCGGTAGCCCAGCCATCCATCTACTCAATTGCGAATTCATCCAGCGCCTGACCAATGGCACCCTGAATTTACAACCGCACCGCGCGCTGAAAAAAGTACCTTTCATTGATCAGAACGGACAACAACAAACCCCCGAACAGCCCAATGCCATTAAACTCGAATTCTTCCTCTTCGATGCCCTCCCCTTAGCAAAAAATCCACTGATTTTTGAAGCCGACCGCAACGAACAATTCGCCCCGATCAAAAATGCCTGTGGCACGGATTCGCCGGAAAGCTGCCGTGCGGCACTGCTGGCTCGAACCGCCCATTGGTTTGACCTGGACGGAAAACCTTTCCCCCGTAAAAGCGACGGCAGCCCGGATGCGGAAGTCGAAATTTCCCCACGCCGCATCGTAGATGCCGAAGACTTTCTGGAACAAGCGGCGATTTTGCCGCCGGTGACCCCTGGTTCTTCGCTGCTCTTGAGTTGAAAAATCCACTCATCCAGCCGATTACAGCCCTCAACAAAAAGGATACGCACCATGGAAACTGACCGCTACCTTTTTATTCATATTGACGACCTGATGGTCGATCAGGAAGAAAACGCCAATATGCTTTTGCATGCCTGCAAACGCAGCACTCCATATCGTGTGCAGGCCATCTGCCAATATGATGAAGAACTGCTGCTGACCTTGACAAACTGCTCGCAAAATGAAGTCCCCGATGATGTCCGCTGGCTCAATATCAGCGAATTACCCTTCGGAGAATTGAGCGCCTTGCTTTTGGAACGCTGGAAGGCTGGCTATGAACCGGTTGGCTGCGTGACTTCTACATCAGGTTACGACCCGCAAAAACGCTTCCTGCTGGTGCAACGCGTGCCCCATGCCAGCAAATAAGAAAGTCCGCCATCTTTTCATGCTCAATTACTTGACAAATAGAAAAAAAATTCCTTTGTGGAAACGCCTGAACGACTTTGTTCTTGATCTGCTGTTTTCCTGCATACTCTTTTTTTTCGCTGGGTTCTCCCTGCAGGCAACCCGGCGCTTTGCCAAAATCTCCGTATTTCTTGCCCGTCCTTTTCTCGGCAGTCTGATCCGTGTCATTGAGGCCAACCTGAAAGTCGCCTTTCCGGAATATAGCCCAGCAGAAATCCGGAGTCTGCGCCGAAAAAATCTGCACTTCATGGTCGAGTTTGGACTGGATTTTCTGCAGTCCTTGAAATATCCTAAGCGCATGGAAGCACGGATGCGCCCCTTTACTTTACCGAAAGAACTGCAAGTCCCCGAACAAGCCGGCATCTTCTGTACACCGCATCTGGGTAATTGGGAAATGCTCGTCCATTTTATACCAAGTTTCGGACGCCCCTTTGTCCTGGTCGCCACTGAATTGCGCAGCCCGAAACTACAACGACTTATGAATCAAACCCGCTCAAGTACGGGCGCCGAAGTCATTCCATCGGCAGGAGCTGCCTGGAAAGTCCACCAGGCACTCAAGGATAATAAATTTGTCGGCATGTTGATCGACCAGAATATCAGCCCAAGACATGGCGGCATCTTTGTCAGCTTCTTCGGCTTGCCTTCCGCCACCAGCAGACTGCCCGCTGCAATGGCACGCCGAGAAAATACCATGATCGCAACAGCGGCCTGCTGCAAAAATGCTGATGGCGAATTCGAAATGATATACCAACGCCTCCCTAAAAGTGCAAATCAATACCAGAGTGATTGGGAATTGACGGCAGACCTGGTCGCCGCCAATGAAAAATTAATCCGGCAATTTCCGGAACAATATCTCTGGATCTACCGGCGCTGGCGTTATCTGCCATCCAACCTTTCGGAAGAACAGAAAAAACGCTTCCCCTTCTACGCGTTGCATAACAAATACCTCTGCCAAAATGAAATGCTCGAGACCCTGAACAAGGATACAGAAAACCATGAATGACGATAAAAAAATTCTGCGTCTGAACTGCTTGGATCAGATTTGCATCCCCAATCTGCGCTGTTCCGGTATCATCGGCTGCAAACCCGAAGAACGCCTTGTACCGCAAGTGCTCTTTCTTACCCTGACGGTCTTCCTCGATACTCGTCCGGCTGCCGAAACAGAGGACCTGAATCTCACCGTGAATTATGCCCACCTGAGCAAAGACGTCATCGCCTTCGTCAGCAAAACCCAATATCAGTTACTGGAAACCCTCGCTAATAAACTGGCAACACACTGTCTCACAGAGTATCCGATCGAGGCAATCAAAATCACCCTTTGCAAACCCGCCGGCATCGCCTCCGCCGATGGCGCAGTACTGGAAATCATACGCTGTAAAGAAAACTGACAGGGAACATAAAATGACTCAGGAATTTCTGCTTTCCGGTGCCCGTTTGATCGATCCAGACACATCCCGCGACGAAGTCGCCGACCTCGGCATCCGGGATGGGCAAATTGTCGCTCCGGAAATTCTGTCTGCCGAGGCAACCCGCCTGGATCTCCGCGGCAAAATTCTTGCCCCCGGCTTTCTTGATCTGCATGTCCATTTGCGCGAGCCCGGTCAAACGTATAAAGAAGACATCTCCACCGCTACCCGGGCCGCAGCAGCCGGCGGCTTCACGGGCGTACTGGCCATGCCAAATACCGTGCCCCCAATCGACTCGGTGGAAACCTTCCGGGAACTGAACAGCCGCTTGCCCGGCAAAGCCATGATTGAGGTGCTGCAAAGCGCAGCGCTGACCATTGGACGCAAGGGTGAACAGGTCAGCGACATCAAAGCACTCCAAGAAGCTGGCGTCCTGGCGCTCACCGACGATGGCAGCACACCTCAATCCGAAAGCGTTATGCGGGAAGTCATGTTGCTGGCAAAGGCCTGCAAACTGCCGGTCATTGATCATTGTGAGGATTTCAGCCTCTCGAAACCCGGGGTCATGCATGCAGGGCTAGTCTCCCAAAAACTCGGTCTGCCTGGGCAACCCCGGTTGGCCGAGGAACGCATTGTCAAACGCGATATCCGACTCTGCCGGGAGACTGGTTGCCGCTTACACCTGCAGCATCTCAGCTCCGCAGGCTCCGTGACTATGCTCCGGCAAGCCCACCAGGAAGGACTGCCCGTTTCCGCTGAAGTCACCCCACATCATCTGTTTTTTACCGATCAGGCCGTCGAAACCTATGGCAGCAATGCCAAAATGGCACCACCATTGCGGGAAGAAAAGGATCGCCTGGCTTTACTGGAAGCGCTTTGCGATGGTACGATTTCGGTCATCGCCACCGATCACGCTCCCCATAGCCAGGCCGAAAAGGAACAAGGCATGCTGCAGGCGCCTTTTGGCATCATCGGCCTGGAAGCCGCCGTGCCGCTCTGCCTCACCCTGCTCTATCACACAAAGCTGCTCTCCCTCTGTCAATTGATCAAACGATTCAGCTGCGCCCCACGGGAAATTCTCGGACTGCCAGCCATCACTCTGACCCCTGGATCACTCGCAAATCTAACGATCTTTGATCTGGACGCCAATCATACCCTGAATCTGTCTTCTTTCCATTCCAAATCCCTGAATTGCCCTTATCAGGGGTTCCGTTGTAAAGGAAAAATATGGGGAATTTTCTGCCAAGGACGCCTGCTAAGGGAACTATAATCCTCAGCAATAACGGACAAAGCACGAGATAACCTACAAAAGCGTCAGCCCCCGTGCCCCCCACAATTTACAATTTACAATTTACAATTTACAATTTACAATTTACAATTTACAATTTACAATTTACAATTTACAATATTTCGCCAGTCCGAGGGCGAGTTCGAAGAGTAGCCAGGTTGGCAAGGCAAGCAGGAGTTGACTGAGGACATCCGGGGGCGTCAGCACAGCGGATAGCATCAGAATCCCAACTATAATATAGGGGCGTGAATGGCTCAGGGTTGCACAACTTAACAGCTTGAAGCGCACGCACAACAAAACTGCCAACGGTGCTTGAAACATCAGGCCAAAAGAAAAAAGCAGGATTCCCGCCAAATGCTGAAAATTCGCCAGTCCGAGCATCGGGCGCAGTTCCGTCCCAGCAAAACCGGCAGAAAACTTCAGCAGCAGGGGCAATACAGTGACCAAACAAAAACCCGCTCCTGCCAGAAAAAGCACTGTCGCCCAGCCCAACCAGAGTTGCAATGCCCAGCGTTCTTTAGCATATAAGGCCGGCAGTAAAAAACTCCATACCTGCCAGGCAATATAGGGACTGGCAATAAATATCGCCAGAATCCCGCCCAGCTTCAGCTGAACCAGAAAGACTTCCAGCGGTGAAAAATAATTCAATGGCAATAATTCAGCGGGCAGACAGAAGCGCAGCAGAAACGAAAGCAGCTCAGGTGCCAGCAGATAGCCAGGAATAAAGGCGATCGCCACAGCAAACAGGCAGCGCAAAAGGCACCAGCGCAGCGCTTCCAGATGCTCCAGAAACGTGTTTTCCGGCAACTCCAGCATCGAGTTCACCTGTTTTTTTCGGCTTTCACATCCGCTGCCTCGGCCTGATCTTGTGCTGTAGCGTGTTTTTCCCCTTCTTTCAGCAGTTCTTCCGATTCCTTTGCCAATTCGTCTTTGGCTTTTTTGTACTCATGGGAAGCCCGTCCCAGGGCTTTGGCCAAGTCCGGAATACGTTTGGCGCCAAAAACCAGCAGGACGACCACAAGGATTACCAGTAATTCGGAGAAACCGATATTCGCCAGATACATGATGACCTCCTATGTTTGTGATCAACGTCTTGCGTTCCACTCGGTTGTGTCGTATTTCTGTTCGGCGCGTTGGTTGATGGCGACAAGCAGCTCTGCGTCCGGCTGAAAGGGTTCCGGACGCACCTGCATTACGCTTTTGAAGCCCTGCAGGAGCGCTTCCGCCAGCCTCTCGCGTTCCGTCGGCAGCGGCCCGCCGAAATGTAAACTGCCCTGATGCAGGATGCCGTCTTTGCTACGGCGTTGGGCACTGCCAGCGACTTTCTTCTCTCCCAGCAAGATATCATAACGCGTCGGATTGCTGAAGCAGACCATCGACAAACGATCGACCTCGGAAGAGATTTCCTGATCCGCCAAGTTTACCAGCAGACCGAGCTGGCGCAATGCTTCCTGTACCGACCGATTCAACCAATCATAGCTCAGCATGCGATCCAATCCGGTCAGCCAGTGCCCTTTGGGAAACACTACGGTATAGGTGAAATCAAAATCATGGTACACCACACCTCCTCCGGTCGGACGCCGCACAACAGCATAGCCTTCCGGAGCCGCCGCCAAAGCCTGCACATAGCCAATCGAAACCGCCAAGCGATCCCAGCGATAAAAACGTAACAGAGGACGCCCCCGCTGTATGGCATTCTCCAGCAGCACTTCGTCAGCAGCCATATTAAAAGCCGGAGAATGCGCTCCATCCGCCCAGAAATCCCAAATTTCTCCCATTTTTTCCATGCCAGTATTTGCCTGATTCTGCAACGGATCAAAATTCAAAGACTGAATCCTGCAAGCGTTTTTTGACTTCCTTAAGGACTCTCTGCTCCTCGTCCAGGGTGGGTGCGACAAAGGTGGCGCTGAAGCGCACGAAATGCCCGACATCGTCCCAGGGCACGGTGCTGATCAGCTTCTCGGTAATCAGCCACTCGCTGAATTCCTCCGCATTGGCAAAACGCCGTCCGCCCTTGATGCCTTTGGGAATTTCAACGAACAAGTAAAAAGAGCCTTCCGGCATTTGGGCAGCAAATCCAAGTTCCTGCAGCATACTCACCAAAGCCGCCAGACGACGACGGTATTTTTCACAAATCAGGGGCGTGATTTCCTTTTGCTTCTGCAACGCTTTGATGGCGGCTTTCTGAATGGCCAGGAACTGGCCACTGTCGGCATTATCCTTCACCGTTGCAAAGGCTTTGACGGCAGCAGCACTACCGCAGACCCAACCCAAACGCCAACCAGTCATATTAAAGCCTTTCGACATACTATGCAGCTCCAGGGCGTGTTCCTTGCCGCCTGGACGGGACAGAATGCTCAGCGGCTTGCCACTGAAATTAAGCGGTGCATAGGGAGCATCCACCACCAGCAAACAGTTGTTTTCACGAGCAAAAGCAATGGCCTGATCATAAAATTCCGGCGTTGCGGAAGCCCCGGTCGGATTGTTGGGGTAATTCAGATAAATCAGCTTGCAACGCTTTTTCTGCTCCGCAGTCAATGACTCCAGAACCGGCAGAAAGCCGTTTTCCTTCAGTAAAGGCAGGTTCACAACTTCGCCGCCAAGGTATTTAGTCCAAGTACCCATGACCGGATAGCCTGGAATCGTCATCACCGTAATATCGCCGGGATTGATGAAACAAGTCGGCAGAAGAGTCAAAACGGATTTACTGCCAATCGTGTGATTGATCTCGGTTTCCGGATCCAGCTCTACCCCATAGAACTCCTGCATATAGGCCACGACTGCAGCTTTGAATTCCGTACAGCCATTGTCAGCATAAAAGCGATTTTCGATCTTCGCGGCTTCTTCAGCCAACGCGGCAATCACTTCTGGAAAAGCCTTGTCATCGGGTTCGCCGACGCCCATATCAATGAGTTCCACTCCAGGATTGGTTTTGCGGGCAGCGGCTTTCGCGCGTTTGATCTTCTCAAACTTATAAATTGTGGTATCTTTGCCAAAATGAACCCCACCTATACGCTCAGCAAACAGCTCTTGCAAATACGAATCTGACATTCCTTTTTCTCCTCTTTTACTATGACTTCGAATGATATGCGAATCTTATTCTTTTGTACTGACGACAACTCCCCATGCGGAAAACCTCAACCCCCACAACATTTTTTGTATTTTTTGCCGCTGCCGCAGGGGCAGGGATCATTCCGGCTGATTTTTGGGCTTTCCCGGACAATCGTCTTTCCTGAAGCCGTCAGCTCACTGGGGGAACTGGATTCTTCCAGCGGATGAAACATACGCTCGACTTCCTTTTCCGGTTCGCCAAAACTGGCATCGTAATTCTGCTTCAGCAAAGTTTTGATTTTTTCTGGGCCAAGAGTATAAAAAAATAGCAAACTTTTTTCCGGAAAAATGGTAGCCAATCCCTTTCCACAAGCATGATAGAAATTCATGATCTGGGGTTTCAGAATAATGCCATCGACAGCGATCACAAGGATGATTATGGCCATACTGAGCTGATCGTTTTTGAGTCCTCCGAGTTTATTAATCAGTAGCTCTTTGAGGATGACGGCCAATTCACTGTTCCGATCGGCCTTCTGCATCCAACGAAACATCAAGGTCATCAATAACTGCTCCCGCAAAATTTCGGGCAATTTCGGATCTAAAATCAGGTCTTCCAGAAGCGACAATTTGCCAGCCTCGAGCATTCTGCCCAACAGCTTCGGCAATTCATTAAAAAGCCAGTCTTCGCTATCAAAATACGTATCGATTGCGGCTGTTTTCAACAGATTAATCAGCAAAGGAACTGCCGAATGATCCTGCTGCAAGGCCAGAAACAATACCGCTAAACGTAATTCCTGACGTACCCCCTCATCCGACAGAGTATCAGAATGCTCAATCGCTTGCGAAAGAATTTCACGCATCAGCGGTAAGTATTGCTCTGGAGTCTGACATAACTCACAAAATATTTTTTTAAGCCCATCTTCATCCTGCAACTGGCGCAAACCAGCATGAATTTCCACTATTTCCATATTGATTGCCTTGTTCAAAGGTGAATTGCCAACAAAAACGACATCTATATACTATAAACTGAAAAACCAATCTGTCCCCCTTTCCCATTCCCTATTCCCCTTTATAACGTATAAAAACTCTCAACTCCGCATCACGCACTTCCCCGTCCCCCACAACTTACAATTTACAACTTACAAAAGCGGGCGATAGCCCGCGTTCCCCGACCCCGCCTTTCTCTCTCCCCGCGGCTTGACCCATGCTTTCGATGGTTTACATTATAACATTTCATCAGTTGTTGCAGAAAGCGAGACCCCTAATGATTGTTGATCTGACCCGTGACTACATTGGCTCCATCGGCTCATTTTCTCAGGAAACCAGTGAAATCCATCTCCGCTCGGCAAATACAGCTTACACGGGCATGATCTACCAGTTCCATTCCGGATCCATGCAGGGCACCTATCTTGATCTGCCCGGGCACATCCGGGAAACCGATGACGGATATACAGCCGAAAGCTTTCCGACGGAGCAATTGTATCGTCGTCCGGCATCAGTAATCCGTCTCAACCGGGAGTCCGGCAGCGGTGCGGTCAGCGCCGGCGATTTGGAAGCGGCCTTTGCCGGCAAGCCGGAAACACCGGTGGTCATCATCAACGCCTTGGGTAGCAAAAATCCGGATCAAATTGAGACCCGTTCGGTCTTTCTGGACATGACGGCAGTGCAATGGCTCATTGATGCGGGCTGCAGGATGCTGGTGTCCGACATTTATGAAAGCCAGGCGCTCGAAGGGGTTTTCCTCAAACTGTTCCAAGCCGGCATCTGCACAGTTTGTGAACCCGTCAATCTGGCCAAAGTGACAGCCAGAACAGTTAAGCTCACCATCCTTTTCCCAAAATTTCCGCAGCTGACGCAATTTCCCTGCCGGGCAGTCGCCGAATGGGATGAGCCTTGCCGTCCGCTCTAATTCTTCAACAAGTCCCTTTCAAGCATGGGAAGTATTACTCATGAATCAACAAAAAATTGCAGCCGCACTGAAAAAAGCCGGCTTGAAACGCAACGACATCGTGCTACTGCACAGTTCGCTGCTCAGTCTCGGCGAAATTGACTGTGGCCCGGACGATGTCATCGATGCCTTTCTGCAGGTACTTGGCCCCAAAGGCACTTTAGTCGTCCCGGTATTCGGAGCACTGGGCATCCTGACGGAAACGGTTAAGAAACGCCGGCAGGCGGTTATCAGCACGGCTCCGGTCGGGACTTTAGCCGCGATCGGCGGTAAAGCAGAGGAAATCTGTCAGGATCACTGGCAATGTGAGACGGCCCATGGTAAAGGTTCTCCCTACCTGAAAATTGCTGATTTGGGCGGCTACATCTGCCTGTTGGGCGTCGATCAAGACCGCAATACCACCCTTCACAGCGTCGAAGCGCTACTCGAGCTTCCGTATCTCAATGAGGTCACCCATACCTTTACTGCTCCCGATGGTAAGAGCCTGACTAAAACCTGGAAATATTATCCCGGACCGCATCGGGATTTCATCGGCCTGGATAAATATTTCCATGCCGCCGGCATTATGCACAATACCCACATCGGTAGGGCGGAAGTACGCCTGATCAAAGCAAAAGAGATGATTGAGCTCGGATTGCAACTGGGACAAAAAAATCCCGCCTTCGTGCTTTGTGACAATCCCAGTTGCGCGGACTGCGTCCGACAGCACGCCGCCCTATTTTCAGCCCGAATGGCAAAAGAAGAAAGCTTTAAACTCTCTGCTTCCGCAAAACTGGCCGGATATTACGTTCCGGAGATCATTGACAATCTCAAGGCTACCGGCATTCAGGCACTTGAACTGGATTATCTGCAGGGGCTCTCAGCCATCAGCCTGCCCGCCGAAAAGCTGAAAACCGTCTGTGCGGAATTTGTGGCAGCCGGACTTGAAATCAGTGCGATACGGGTGCCGGTAATTCCCTCTGATATTGAAAAGATGCTGTCGACAGTCCAAGAGGCGGGTATCAAAAGGCTGATTTTGCCCTTTCCAAACTATCCCAGCCTCCTCGAAAAAATCTGTGAGGCCGGTCTGGTTTTTTCGCTGGTCAACACGCAGGAAACGACCGTTGACCTCAACCGCATGCTGATGCCCATCCGAAATAAATTTTCCTGTGACACCACGTTCAATCCAGTCAATTTCGTGCGTGCCAATGAGCATCCTTTTCTTTATTCCTGGCGGGTCGGACGTTTCATCAAATGCATGGGACAGCTGGATATCGTCGATGCCAAATGGGATATGACCCCGACCACGCTGGCCGGCGGTAACAGCGAAATCAAAGAGCTTATTTCCATCATACGCTGCCACCATTGCAAAGGCTGGTTCACCCTCGGCGGTGGCGCCACCTATCCGGGCACCCTCAAGGAAGCCGTCAGTGACTTCAGCCACCTACTGGATAACCTCTGAATGGCGCTCGCAAGCGAGCGCCCACAGAACGGCTGCAGAGCTGGAAAAAGTGCGGCTCTGTGCTGTTAGCTCCGGGCTACAACAACATACAAGGAAAGATCATGACATTAGTATCCCCGCAAATTGCGCAATTTCAGAAAAGTTCCTCATGGATCCGTCGGATGTTCGAAGCCGGCATCGAGCTAAAAAAACAATATGGCAAAGACAATGTTTATGATTTCAGTTTAGGCAGCCCGGATATCCCCCCCCCGGACGCAATCATCGAGGCGATTCGTGACCTGCCAGCCAGCATCCAGCATCCAGCAGGACTGAGCTACATGCCCACTGCAGGCTATCCGGAAGCCAGAGCTGCCTTGGCAGCCTGGCTCAGCCAGGATCAAGGCTGTCCAATCAAGGCCGAACACCTGATTCTAAGCGTTGGGACAGCGGGTGGATTAAATGTCCTTTTCCATACTATCCTCACTCCTGGCGAAGAAGTAATCTGCCCGGCTCCCTATTTTGTCGAATATGGTTTTTATTGCGGAAATCACGGTGGTATCCTGAAGCCCGTAAAATCCAAACCACTGACCTTTCAGCTGGACCTGGACGGCATCGCTGCCGCCATCAATGAAAAAACACGAGCCGTTTTGATCAATTCCCCGAACAACCCCAGCGGCGTCATCTATTCGCGGGAAGAGCTGCAGAAGCTGGCGGAAATCCTGACTCAGGCGACGCAAAAATATGGCCGCCCCATCTTTTTGATTTCCGATGAGCCGTATCGTTTTCTGACCTTTGACGGGGGCCAGTTGCCTTCAGTGTTTACCATCTATCCGTATTCGGTCATTGTGTCTTCATTTTCGAAAAATCTCGCATTGGCCGGGGAACGGGTCGGCTATGTCGTCGTCAATCCCGAGTTGCAGGATGCCGCCGAACTGGTTGCTGGCTTGATCTTCTGCAATCGAATTCTCGGCTACGTCAATGCCCCCTGCCTGGGACAGAAAATTATGGCCGCCTGCGTCGCTCGAGCTACAGAACTGGCAGCCCCACAATTCGCCGTTTACGCAGAACGCAGGCGCCTGATGGCCGAAGTACTGACTGCCGCCAACATCGAATTCCAGCTGCCTGCCGG